>JALVQQ010000081.1:324-14578 GCA_027025395.1 Deltaproteobacteria bacterium
GTCCCTTTTCCACTATGCCTTGCCATTGCAGCAAGCACGTTGAAGGTTTTGGGAATGCCATCTCTTACAAGGGTATCCATATCTGCTTCCAGCTCATCGGCTACAATATCGCAAACATATTCATCTGCCTTGTCAAGTTCGGTGAACAGGGGAACATAACCATTCAGGAGCCTGAGTGTTCCCTGGGAAGGAAGGCTGCCGTCTTCATTTATGACGGTCTTCCAGAATTTGATTACATTTCCCTGCCATGAATCAGGAATGTCATCATGGAAGCCTACCTGGTATGAGCCATACACCGGCTTCAGCAGGCGTTTTTTCTTGCCAGCGTTTACTTTGCCTCGGAAAACGGCAATATTTCTGCCTCGGACCAGATTTGCGCCTAGCATGATGTGGTCCCGGCATATTGCGCATGCAGACCCCTCACTGTCCAGCCATGAATCTTTTTCAGCTTCCTCAACTGACGGTCTTTTCCCGCAAAAGGGACAGAGTGTATCCTTGAGATCATTGTCAAAACTGTTCAGGAAACCTCCTATCACCCCATAACGGTCAAGCTGTACACGGTTGTATTTTTTCCTGTCCATGTTGTTTAAGTGTCTGTCCCAGAGTGTGTCAAAAGCGTCCTGCTGGAACTCCTCTGGCCTTGCAGGGGTCACGGTGATGCCTATGCTCGCCTGACCGAACGATATGTCAAAGAGCCAGTTGTTCAGGCTTTTTTCCGTCTTTTTTATTATTTCCAATGCCTTTTCATGATTGGGCGCAAGAATGTGGAATTTGCCAGCAGCATTGAGAAACACCGATGTAAAGGGCAGATCCAGTGCGTTACAAATGGTCTCGGCAGCAAGTTCACTGAACAGTGATACGGCAAAGGAACGCCCCCTGAGCAGTTTTGCTCTGAGGCGCTGTTTTTCTCCTCCGGCGGAAAAGATGAAATCCTGTATGCCGTAAAAATCGCCCGAAACCAGCAGAAATTTTTCAGGGCTTCCATCCTCTATGGCGTTTTGGCTGAGGCTCCCCTGTTCTGAGTGATACAGGTAGAGAGGAACTGCGAGGGCTGCCGTGGTTCTTAAATGATCGTACAGGGAGACATCAGGAACTACCCTGCCAGCCCTGGCAGCCGGTATGTGTGAACAGTACACGGCAAGCAGGCTGTCAAAATGCTGTGCCCACAACTCCGGATTTTCCCTGTGGGGCAGTTTTGCAAGTTCAGCCATGAACTGGTCAAAAAGCTGTTTATATTCCGTTTCAGCCTGCTTTTTGGTAATCTCCTGTGCTTCCACTGCTTTCACCGGAAAGATGGATTGGGCTGATAGTGGTTCCAGCGCATAGCAGGTTCTGTACGAGCTTTTGGTGTCAAATTTTTCTTGCCGTTCCCGATCTGTTGAAAGCGCTTCAAGCACACTCAGCAACCTGGTGGAACGGTACTGGTTGAATGGAATGCTGTCTGTCTCCCTGTCAAATTCCGCCCTGTCCAGGCCGGAACTGAGCCTGTCGGCCTGAGTTATGCAGCACTGCATCACTGAATCCGGTTTGTGGTGGCAGGCAGCAAGATTTATAAAACTTTCATCTGACGAACCGCCCGACTCTGTGCATAATTCCGGAAGAAGTTCCGCGTACTGCTCAATGAAAGCTGCTGTATAAAGCGCATGAGAGTGGCTGAAATGCCCCGCCCGCTTGTTAAAAGGCTGGTAAAGCTGCTGGTTATCTTCCCTGTAGCCTTTTGTAATGGACATTCCCCCCTGGGCAAACTTGCCTATGTCATGCATCAGTGCTGCAAGAGCAATTTTGAGAGATGTGTTACCCATGACTGTCCTTTCGTTTTATGGTTAACTGATTAATATTTGATTTTTCCTGAATCTACCCAAACATCCATGCCGCAGGCACCATCCAAATCCTGTCTTCCAGTTTCATGATGTCTGCACTGTTGTTTATGAGTATTCCTATACTGTCATCATTGGCTGCCACGTACTTTTTCAGGTGGCGGATGGCCTTTTTGTCAGCATGGTCTGACTGCTTTATTTCGAAAAATATGGAGCTCCTTCCGTTATCCGATTTTACCAACGCATCTGCCTCCACCCCTGTAGATGTACGGCAATAGTTCAGTTCCTGGACTGCTCTCCTGGCGCATAGGAGTTTTTTCATCTCGGCAAGCACGGTATTTTCAAATATGTTGCCTGTGTCGTTTGAAAAATCACCAAGCACTGCTCTCAACAGGCCTGAATCGTAAAAGTAATATTTCGACATCTTCATCATCCGCTTGCCCAGGTTGGCAGAGTACGGACGTAACTGCCAGCACACAAAAAGCTGTTTGTAGTAGCTTATGAACCTTCTTATGGTGTCTGCGCTCAGGCCGCAGTCCCTTGCAAGTTCGTTGATATTCATGAGATTTCCTGTGCGCGTGGCAAAGAGTTTTTCAAAAATTTCAAAAGACTCCGTATTTCTGAGGTCCACAAGCTGCCTCAAATCAGTCTCAAGATAGGTCTGATGGTAGTTGTTGAGCCACGCCTTTCTGTCATCCGTCTTTTTTCGGAACAGGAATTCCGGATATCCTCCATACAGGTTCATTTCATCCAGCACCAGGGAATTCCGCCTGTGTTGTTCCAGAGGCACATATACGTTATCAAGTAATGACATGCATGCCTGAGGGTCTTCTGCAGCCAACAGCTTTTCAAACAGCGTGGGGCTCTCTGATTCAAGGATTTCTGTCATGGCAAGTGGCAGCAGCGTAAAAAGTGCTACCCTCCCTGCAAGTGATTCCTTTATATGCCTGTTAAGTAACAGGTGGTTTGAGCCAAGCAGCAGAAACTGCCCCCTTTTACCCGGGGCATCATCAACCTGAAGCTGTACGTACTCAAGAAGCTGCGGGACTGTCTGCACCTCGTCGAGTATGATGGTTGTATCTCTGAACAGTGCAAATTCCTTTCTGGCATTTCTTTTCAGTATCTGCCTTATTCCAGGGTCTTTCAGGTTATAGTATCTAAGCTCCCTGTCAGTTTTAAGCAGATGACGCACAAGGGTGGTCTTGCCGGACTGCCTTGGCCCCATAAGGGCTGTTACCCGGTCTGTTTCAAGTGAATGTTCAATGAGTGGTGTGAGCCTGCGCCTTACAAGTTTCATGGCACCTCCAGACAATGAGAGATGCTCAATTTTAGCGTTTCAGTCGTCATTTTGCAATGCAATTTGACGACAAAATCGTCAAATTGCATTATTTTAGCAGGCCATCACCGCAATCCTCCCATTGCCAAAGGCAGTCTGTTTGCCTATGTGTACTGTCTCTGCATACTTGAGAAGGGGCCAGTAAGGGGCGATGTCTCCCCTGTACTGTACCCTGCCTACAACACCTCCGATGTTCATGGTGGTCCTCTGCCTGTTACTGTAACGGTAAACCCGTTCCCAGCGGGTGTCTGACATGACTGTCCTTATCTCTGCCGCCTTGTTGATAAGCCCTTTGTAATCAAGATCAGGCTCGCCCTCTCCGAATGCATCTTCCAGTGCTGCCATGCGTCTGCAGCAGGCCCTGATGAGGGTCTGGAAGTCAATGGAGTCTGTAAGCCTGTTTTTTGATTTGAGCCTCAGTGGCAGCATGAAGAACACTTCAATGTTATCTACGGGCATGGGTGTTATTTTTTGCACATCAAGAACCTTTTTTTTGCCCTTATATTCAAGAATTCTCGTCTCGCCTGAATAGATCGGGGCCTCGCCGCACCTGACCTCGTCAAGCCTGAACCGCCCCCATCCATGCCTGTTTCTTGCCCCAAGCCCTCTCTTACCCATCTGTTCCGCGCAGAAGACCATGTAGGGCAGCCACTCTATGGCCGGGCCAAAGAGCTTGAAGGTCATGTCAAACTGCTCACCAGGCGCAAATTCCCTCCTGCTGGTATCTCCAGGGGGCACCAGCACAAAGGGGTGAGGGCGGACATTGCCTGTATGTCTGCCCCCCTGTAATTTTGGTGATTCAAAGATCTGAAAATAGACGCATGTGGAGTTGAGAAGGCAGTTGTCACAACTGCTCTGTTTCTGGGCACATGCGACCTTTTTCAGACAATGGCCAAAAAGCCCGCGAATTCCTGAGCCTTTATGATGTGACAGGAGCGCAGGGGTTTCAAAGGTGCATCTGAATTTGAATTCTGCGTAGTTCATTGGTTGTTCCTGTACAAAATGATATTATTGACGACCGATACTGACTTGTTGGTTATATATTCGGTCATATCGGCAGGTTTTTACAGATAATTTTTCCAGATAATTGCAAGATCTGGTCAAACAAGAAGCTCGTTCCCAAGCTGGAGTTTGGGAATGACCTAATTTGCTCAGCGGGTCGTGATGGTATAAGATGTAACATAACTGTACTGGAGGTATAGATTATGTGTGAAACTGCCCTGGTAATACTGAATCTGATTGTAGCGGTCATAGGGGTATGTTTTGTCCTCTTTGGCCTGAGCGAATACCTGAGGCTGAAAAAACTCAGGCAGGAAATCGCTGAAATAAGTAACAATATAGATGGGCGTTTCTATCGCATGCAGAAGGCGATACACCGGGTTATGGCCAGCTATAATACGGATGACCCTGATCAGAAAATTGCCCTCCTGAAATCAGCAGTTGAGATATATCCTGAGGTCTTTAACGGCTATAACTCCCTTGGCTACACCTATCTCGAACAGGGTAAGGTGACAGAGGCAATAAGCGCCTTCAAGGATGCTGTTCACGCCCATCCCGATGACCCTGCAGGGTATTTTGATCTCGCCCATGCGCTTCTCAGGAATGGAAACAGGGATATGTGCATGGAAAATCTTCGCAAGGCAGTGGAAATTGATCCTGCAGCCAAGAGAGACCTGAAAGGCAATCCACTTTTCAAGGAGTTGCACGACGACCCTGAATATAAAAAACTTGCGGCATAACCTGTACTTATCTGGAAGCTGGCGTTTGCTGGTTGCCGTTTCCAAGCTGCCATCATGCCTCTGTGGCCTGCCTGAATCTTTTTAGTTCATCTTCCAATTTTTTGCTGAACTTCGATGGCGACATAGGGCTTTCCCTCTGTCCTGCGTGATTTATGTCATTCCTTGGCTCAATCAGGTTGCTGAAACACTTTGCCACCTCTTCATTTTCTCTGAACCATTCGATAATTTTGCACGTCATTTCACGGTCTTCAGGTGTCAACTCATGCAACCTGTCTTCAGGAACATTGTTCAGGTATATGTGCAACCCTGGATTAACGAGGTCCCTTATTGTCTTGTCGTGGATGTCGCCTGACAATGCCTGTTTAATTACATGGCTCACAAGGGTTTCCAGAAAAATAGTAATTCCCTGCTGCACCAGGTTGTGATCCAGACACCACTGTACAGCCGTGAGCCCATCCCGTATTTCATCTCCTGAAAACCTGTTTATCTGTTTATCCAGTTTTTCAAACAGCGGAGAGAGCGGTTTTATATGCTTCTGCCTCTTCGCATCCTCAAATGCATCCTTGAGATGCGCCGCAATCCCAGGGATTGTTCTTGCGCGGCAGGTGGCAATGGCATCGCTCAGCTCTTTCATCTTTTTTGCAAGCAGCCTCACCGCCTGCGCCTCCTGATCCTGTCCTCTGGTTTCTCGAAGTATTGGGCTGATTTCCCTCTGAGCAAGGTCGGCAACCATTGAGGCATCGCCTGCGCCGGTGAACCTGTCCATGGCAACAGTCCAGTCAAGAAGCTGGTCAAAGGCAAGCAGATCAAATACCGGTACATTACGTTCAGCAACCGGCATTTCTTTAACTTTATTTCCAGGCCCTATTGCCTCCATTGCGCCATACGAAATCGCCCTGATCTTCACATTACGCGTGACCTTTGCATAGTTGAGAATTACCAGTGAAAGCAGGGGAAGGGACCTGAAGGCATGGGTGATATCCAGGTAGATCTGATCGCCGTCTTCTATTTTCTCAAATACGGTTTTGAAGATCTGCCATATTTCATCACGGTTTTTTCCTGAGGGAATATGGACATTTTCCCATAAAGGCGCTGGAGATAAACTTTCAAGACGTGTTTTCAGGCCTTGCAGAAGCTTTCCATCATCGTCCTGAGCATCATTCCAGTTTTTTTCTTCTGCCTCGTCAGTAGTGAAGATGAAAATACGGTCGTTACTGTTCCAGTCATGGCAGTACCACTTGATTGTCGCCTCCTGCACATACCTGACAGTCTGCACCTTTTCAAAACCGTCCTTGTAGTAGTTACAGTCAAAATAACGGTTTGTTCCCAGAAAACTCAGATACACCCGTCTCATAATTCCCTCCTTATTTCCCATATTGCCTGAACCTGACGTGCCGGAATTCATGCACGGCATGCACTGTCCCATCCGCATCAATCTTCTCACTGGCCCTGCGTTCTGTTGTGGAATAGACTGGAACAATCCCCTTTTTCATGGCATGTTCCACAACCATCCACGTAGCGCCGAAATCCCCCTGCACCAGCAGGTAGTCGCCGGCACTGGCGGTCTCATCAATCCACTGGAAAACAGGCTCCAGAAGCGGACGAAGCTCATGGGCCTCCGGTGGAATTGCCTTCCATATGAGGCCGATCCCTGCCGGGGGATAACAGAATTCTTTTACCTGAAGCACGTCAATGGCATCCTTCCCCTGCTCTTCTGTCAGTATGTGATTGAAAAGAATCAGAAACCTGGACATATCCCTCAACCAACCTTCCTCGATATCCATCCTTAGATTTCAGTATGTCAAGATACCCCTGTCTGCCTTTCACATGATTTACGGACGCAACCACTGTTTTTTGCAGCCTGGACGTGACAAGATTGCTGAAATTGATCACCGCAAGTTCACACAATACATGCCGTTACCTTGTGCAATACCTTGTGGCCATAAGATATTTTTGCAGGGAGGGAACCATTTGACAGTTGGATATAACCGGAAAGAGAATCGTCATGGAGTAGGCGGATTCATTTGGTGCCGAGTGATTGGATATCCGTACAACCCAGCAGATTCTGGTCGGCCGTTACAAGTGTTAAATTATATATTTTGGCAGTTGCCGCTAAAAATCGATCTGCCGGATCCTGGTGGAAGAGATTAATGTAACGACTTTCCATGGCAACATGGAAATTCAATGGAGCTTCTCGAAATGGAAGCTGGTTTAAAACTGTTTTCAGCCATTTTACCGGCTCTTTGTTCAGTTCAATTCGTCCTTTTTCCGCCAGAATAATGATTTCCCAAAGCGATATTGGTGACAACCAGAGTTCGTTGTCCGGGTTCTCAAGGATTTCGGCTGTATCTTTTCCAAGTTTTTCAGGTTCCAGCAGACTCCATAAAAGGATGTGGGTATCAAGGAGCAGTTTCATCGTTTAACACCTCCCACTCCTGGATATTGGCAGCCGGAGAGACTATATCTCCTTTAATCGAACCGGAATTTCTGAAACTTCCAAGCCAGGTTTTGTTCTTTTTGGTTACTGGCGGTGGAATAACCTGGGCAATTGGTTCACCCCTTCGGGTAATAATAAGAGGTTGCCCTGTTTTGTTGACAGAGTCAAGCAATGCTAGACATGTGGCTTTGAACTTTGAGATAGGAACAGTTTCGATCATTTGTAATCCTCCTCCGGATGAGACAGCATCAATATTTCCATTGACAGTATAACCATGGTCAATGACTATGGTCAAGTGTCAATATAAAATCTGGATAGTAATGACAACCTGATGTTACCTGTGCTGATCCAGACTTGAGCATCCCGAGCCCGGGTTAAAAGATGACAGTCCAAGGCTGTCCATAGCTGCCCTGTCTTACCGGACGGTACAATCCTGGAAACCTGATTGTATATATTCCTCAAAACTGCGAAGCTGGTGAAGTTGACGTGGGAAAAGTGGTGTCCGGTCAAGCCGGGTTTCAAACCGTCTTGAACCTGCCGGCCTGGGGTTTTTCACCCGGCCCGGTCCACTCCACGGCATCAACGCATCCGGCGCACAGGGTGTAATATCTCACGCTGTCCTGTTCGTGGTCGATCAGGGCATCGAAATGTTCCTGCAGCTTGAGAAACTGCCTTTCCGTTAGCGAAGGACACTCGAATACGGATTTCTGAACCCTGTATCCCACGCCCTTCAGGGCCTTTACAACCCTGTAGCGAATGCGGTCATCGCTTATGTCAAAACAGATAACCATGAACATTTCGCGCCCGGTTTCAAAAATTCAGCATATAATCATGCACGGATATCAATGCGGCATCAGGAACGGCCTGTAGATTTCAGCGCCCTCTTCAAGGCTGTGGGCAAAGCGCCTGGCCTGGCCGTACATTATCATCCTGAGACTGGCGCTTTCCCCTCGCGCCTCGTAAAAAACCCTGTGCTCCATCTGCCTTTCAAAGGCGCTGATAAGCGCCCTGCACACATCGGGCTTCATCTCCACCGGCCTCTCTCCGCTGTCAAGCGCCGTCCTGAAGACAAAATCATCCGGCCCTGTCACTCTCCTGTTTATCAGTGTCAGCACCATTCTCTCTCCCCATGCGCGCCACTCCTCCACAAGATCGCACGCCAGGGACGGCCTGCCCCTGCCGGGTTCATGCAGTGCGCCGAGATACGGGTCAAGCCCGGCGAGCTTTATTGCGTTCTGCACCTCGTTTGTAAGCAACGTATATACGAATGACAGAAGCGCATTGACCGGATCCCTGGGCGGCCGCCTGTTCCTGCCCCTGAATTCAAAATTTTCATTAGTAATCATGAGACCAAAAACTCCATAAAGGAGCCTTGCGGCATATCCCTCAATGCCCCGGATCCTTTCCAGGTCATTTTCCTCTTCGAGCCGGCTCGCCAGGGCCTTTATCTGTAATGCCGCAGACGCAAGCTCCCGAAGATCGCGCTGGCTTGCCCTGCGGCGCAACAGGCGGATATGGTTTTGCAGCTTTCCTGCAACCACGGCTCTGGCTGTTGCGGTTTTGAAACCAGTGTCCGCAAGACGCACATACTGCTTCTGCCTGAGTTCCACATGCCCTGTATCATCCAGCAGCAGGCGGGCCCTGAACCTGCCGGAAGGGGTCATGAACACCGTATCAACCCGGTTTTTAATCAGAAAATCAAGCACTGCCCCTGTGAGGGAGTTCCAGCCCGCTATTACAAGGCGTTTCAGTCCGGCTGCCGGAATGGTCTGGATGACCCTGCGGCCTTTCATTATTTTGAGACTGTCGCCATCCTTTTTCAGATAGCATCCCTGCTCCACAACATACAGAGAATCCATTACAGGAACCTCTCCACCATCCTCAGCGCAGTCCGGAGGTTCTCAATGGCCCCTTCCAGGTTCACCACCCTCTGGGAAACTGGCATGTCCCCTTCTCCCTTCTGGTCGTACTGGGGCAGATGCCGCAATGGATGCGGGTAACCATGGCCATCAAAACGGCAGGGCATGTCGGAAACCGTGTTTTCCAGAAGGCTGTGGATCCTCCTGCACCCCAGCGGAGTGCCCCTTACCCTGGAAATCCTGTAATCAAGAAGTGGCGCATTGTATTCGGGAAGCCTTGAAAACAGGTGATGAAGCAGCCTCCGTCCCTGCGGGAGGTGAGACAGGGTGCCAAGCAGCACCTTTTCCTCTCTTGTGCTCAGGGTCCGTGATGCCTTGAGAGAGGCAAACAACTGTCCAAGCATGGGGCATTTCACCTCCAGGGCGGCAAGCTCCGGATACTCTTTTGCCCATGCCGCATGCCTTGGATGAATCACAACCTCGGCCCTTGAGGAACGGACGGCCAGTTCCCGCACCACTTCCGGAGCCGCAGGCGTGAAACCTGCTACAAAATCCAGCTGGGCGGAAAGGGCGCGCCCTCCCGCTCCCAGCAGCCATGACTGTTTCCCTGTCACCCGGTGTATTCCAAGGGGCAGTTTGACCAGATTGCCAAGTCCCTTTCCGCCCAGCCTGTCCTGTTTTGGAAAGACCTCCATTCCGAAACACCTTACATCCCCCTTTACCTGGTCCACCATGCCTTGAAGCACCGAGCGCATCTCTGCCGCAGGCACAGGCCCTGACACCGGAAACCAGAAATGATACCCCTTGCCACCGCTGGCTTCGGCCATGAATTTCACCCTCTGCCCGGAGGCCATGTCCGCAATACGCTTAAGGATATACTCCGCCTCCCTGCGGATCATCTCCCGGTTTTTCTTCATTTTCGCCGTATCACGGAAAGGCGCTGCCAGGTCGATGTCTATCACCCCGGTTCGCACCGTGGAATCCCCGTCCAGCAGGTATATGCCGTAGGTCCTTCTGCCGGCCAGATGATCTCTGACGTCCTCCATTGTCATGGGCCGCCTTACCGGTACATAACCCTGCCGCTGAGCCTCCCTGTCTGCCCACTGGCGGGCAAAAACATCACGCCTTCCGGAAAATATGTTCATGTAGGCGGAAATGGCCCGCTCTTCCCTGCGCAGATCCGCAAACGGGGCTGAAACGTCCGCGTCAGCACCTTGATCAATGTCTGGCCCGGCATGGTCCAGGTTCCTGGAATCCGCGCCTGTCCACTGCCGCAGCACATCTTCAGGGACATGCCTTGCCGCCCGCGCCCGCAACTTCAGCAGCTCCCCCCGCCTGCCCAGCAGCAGGAGACTTTCAAGGTACTCCCTCCAGCCAGCCTCAAAATCCGGATGTTCTGAAACAAGCCACTCCATGATTTCCACTGAGACATCATGGAGGCCGTGCTGCTGAAGCACGCGGACGCACCGCAGGACATCTCCCGGGGCAAGGCTCTTCCAGAAAGCGGGATTGGCGCCGGCCTTTTCCACAAAAGAGCGCCCTTCATGGTCAAATGGCGCGGATTCCATCCTGCCGAGCAGAAGTGACCAGTCGCGGTTGCCATGCCTGTCAGCCTTCCGGATTATCGCGGTCTGTTTCATGTCATTCATCTCTGTTTTCATTGAACCATTTCCTTGAGCATGGAGTACCTGCCGGAACGGGACAAAACATGACCATCAAACCACAAGCGACATAACCGGACGCCCGTCCGCGTCCCCACCCCCCTGTCCTTTCCGCGCTGCCTTGCGAACCACTGCAATCAACCTTCCCATTCCGGGATACTGAAAACGCCTCTCAACGAGATCCTCCAGCACCTCCAGGGCCTCGACGCTCCGGCCGAGGCCATGAAGCGCGGCCCCTTTCCAGAACAGGGCCTCGTTTGAGGCATTGCCAAAGGTCGTTTCACAAAAGCTTGCCGCATCCGAGGCCAGCCGCAGCGCATCGTCCATGCGTCCCCGTGAATATTGAATGCGTGCCGCCCGAATGAGCGCAACATGCCTTGAACGCCGATCCCGATCCGCTGTCCTCTCCAGGACGTCAAGCGCCTCTTTTTCCCTTCCCGCCGCCACCAGCACATCGGCAAAAGTCCAGTTGACATACGGCCTTCGCCGGGCTGGCGGGATCTTCTCAATGCTTGAAAGCGCCTTTTCCACGTTCCCGAGCATCAGGCCGCATCGTGCCGCAAGCTCGTGAACGTATTCTATATGCTCCTTGCCGCCGGCGCGGCATTGGGCTGCTTCCAGATGATCGAGGGCCTCAGCAGGACGGCCCAGCGCATAAAGCACCTTCGCCATTGCAAAATGTTTGAAAACCGGAGAGACGTAGTCCCTGTTCCGGTCCTCGTCCATGAGCCGCTCCAGCACCTCGAGACTCCTGGCAGGCATGCCCAGCTTCAGATGCGAGGAGGCCATGTGGTAAAGGGAGCGCACAAATTTTGGTCTCTGCTGGTGAAGCCTTTTCTTCTCCCGTTCAGAGAGCCTGTCCCAGTTGGCAACCGCCCTTGCAAAAAGCGGGATGGCCTTCCGGTGCTTCTCTTCTATTTCCTTGAAAAGTATCGCCTCGCGGTAAAAAAAGGTCACGGAGTCCGGACACAGCTTTCGCGCCCTTGAAAAGTGCCTGTGGGCAAGCTCTATCATTTCGCGTTTGCCGGCCGGGGTCAGCAGCTGCCGCTTTGTACGCGCGGCATAGAGCAGGTCCAGCGCGGAGTATGCAAGGGTATAGTGGGCCATTGCGTTATCCGGCTCACGTTTCACCAGCGGTTTGATGCACTCAATGGCATCCCGGTGCCTTCCCGCCCTGCCAAGTGAAAAAGCCACCTCCTGCCTTATCCTGGCATCCATGCCCGCCGCGCACAGTTCAGGCACCTTTTCTTCAAGGGGATGGAAAAGCGCGTTTATGTCATCCCACCTGTTTTCAGACCGCAGCTCCGCAATTTCCGCAAGGACCCTTCCGCACTCCCTTTCCAGCTGACCTGTCATCCACGGCGATGAAGCCAGAGCCTGCATGAAGCCTTCATCATCCTTGTCCTTGCCGGCCATTGCGCCGGAAACCACGCCATGCGCTGGCCCACCGGCTGCCGCAGGGCCGCCTGCCTCACCTGTCTTGATCTCCACCCTGCCAACTATGCGGGCCTGTGACCTGTTTTCATTATCTGCCGCTGAAGAACTGTTCATGGTATTTCTCCGTTGTTCTGTTTTTCTCATGCCCTTGCGATCCCTACGGAACTGTTTACGGACACCCCCACTGTTTTTTGCAATGAGAATGTGATAAACTTGGCGGAGACCGGGTTTCACGACTTAGCAAGGCGCCGGCTTCCCGCAGCCGGCGCAGTGCCGTTTCAGAACGATAACTTGACTGATCAACAGGTGATAACAGAGATATTCCGGGAATGGCTTTCCACCCCCGGCGCCATTGCCTACCTCAGGGGATGCGCTTCAAACATCCTCAGGGCCCGGTCTGCTTCCCGGGCCAATCCTGCAACCGGCGGCCTGCTTGACGGAATCGAAGACGGCTCCAGCCTTGAAGAACTGGTCAACGACCTGGTCCTGTTCGTGCTGGAGTCGTTTCTGCCAGATGCCGCTTCCAGCCCCGACGCCGTAAACCTGATATTGCAGGGAAAGTTCCAGACCTTTCTGAGCCGTGCGGTTGCAGGATATGAAAAAAGAGCGCTTGACCGTGAAAGATCCCGCGACATCAACCCGGTCAAGTACCTGTACAGGCGCTTCAGGGAGTGCCTGGCCAGATCCCCTGCCTTTGAAACAGGGAGGCTTTCCGACAAGGCTACCTGGTATGCAGTCAGGCAGAGCGGGCCGGTCAATGGACAGTCAGGCGCCCACACTGTCCCATGCGCGCCAAAGACACCAGGCATAAACGAATACGCCTCATGGCCATTCCCGGCGCTGCCCCGTGATACCAAAAGGGGGCAGACAACTGAAAAACAGCTCTTCAGGCGTGATACCCTGCTTGAAACAGCCCGCTTTTTCTGGGAGCTGGCGCAAAAAAACGGCATGCCATGCAAACTCCCCGTGCGGGAGCTTGTAAACTATACGCTGGCCCATCATCAATGGCTCAACCGCCCTGTTTTTATCTCATTTGACCAAAATACAAGGGGTGGCAATTCAGCAGCGCTGCATGAAACGCAGCCAGGACCGGGCTGCGGCGGGGCCGCGCAAGGGCCAGGGGAACTGCTCGACCTTGCAGCGTCTGTTCAGAGCGTGGCGGTGATGGCCAGGGAATTTGCACTTTCATGTTCCGCCCTGGAGTGCGCTGTATTTCTGATGAGGGTATCAGAGCCGCCAATGTCACTTCAGGAGATAGCCGGAAAACTTGGCCTTAAGGATGCCAACAAGGCAAATTCCCTGTTCAGGAGATTTACCAACAGGCTCAGGCGTCATGTGACGGAATGGCCCGGCGCCGGGCTGGACGACCTCCCGGCGCAGGCGAGGGAGATATTCATGAATGAGCTGAAATGCTCCTGCAAAAAGAGGAAGCCCTGACCGAAGAAGAACCCAACAGTCTTCTTTTGGTACAGACAATGCAATACGTGATCACATCATGGACAATATAGACAAACTGCTGGTGGCATGGCAGTCCGTTTGGAGGACCCGGTGCTGTCCGCCACTGGATATTATAGCCAGGGACAGGGGCACAGCGCTGCTTGAAAGACACCTTGAAGTTTGTCCCTGGTGCAGACAGGCCGCAAAACCGGCCCGACTTTCATCCGCCGCTGCCGCTGCGGAGAAGCTTCGCAAACTGGCGCGAAAGGCCCCGCTCCCCACTCCTTCCCCGGGCATGATATTCTTTCTCGATCCTGCCCTTGGCGGATGGGGCATTGGCGGGCGTTATGTTTCGCCACCGGCGGTCCTGGCATTATCAGAGCCCGGACCTGCCGGGGTAACGGTTGCCCAGGTATCAGACGCATGGATATTCAGCGGCCCTGGAGATATTCCGCTTGGTAACGGGCTCCAGGGCTTTGCCGAATCCTGGAATACCTACAGGATAAATCCCTCGGCATTCCGGATGTTATA
>JALVQQ010000081.1:14588-17795 GCA_027025395.1 Deltaproteobacteria bacterium
GGGTTCAATTTCCTGGTTTTACCGGGAGCTTGAACTTGAGACGGGCAGGTTCATATCGGATCGCAGCGGCGCCGTCGCCTCTTCACGCGGCATTCCCGCCACTGTCCAGGCAGAAAATTTCAGGCAGGCCCTTGAAGATGCCGGTTTTGCTTTCAGCAATCCTGATTCCGCAAAAACGGCAACACCCGAGGCCATTCTTCTGATGGCGGATCCGCCGGAACAGATGCTTCCGCTTGCGGCGGCTGGCAATGATAATGACGACAACAATGTGCTTTCACCCGCAGTTATATGCCACGTTCAGGAGGGACGCATCAAAAAAATCATAACCCTGCCCGTTATTATATCATTCAGTGAGCATGCCAACGGCCTGTACCGGGTATCTGGCAGGCTTTCCGCCCCCCTGCCTGAAAACCTGAAAAATGCCAGGCTCCGGTGGCTGATACGCATAGAGACTTCGGACGGCCCGCGTGAACCCGTACCCGGAATGCACGGCTGCAGCGGCGAAATGTTCTGGGCAGCCTTCGGCATCCCCAATGCTTCCATGGTCAAAACCAGTGACCTGAAGGTCAGGATTATCGCGGATGAACCGTAAACACGTCTCTCCAGCTTACGCAACGGCAGGCATGAGATGGGATGAGCTTCTGGTGCTGCTGGAAAAGGCACCGGATTTTGCGGCCCGCGTGCTCAGATATCCATGCGCTTCAGGCCGAATTGACCTCGGCACGTTCCTGAAACTCGACAGGGCGGCCTCCGCATCCGGTCTTGAGACATTATTCAGACGACATTTGATTTCCGGGCTTGCACAGGGCCTTACACCCCGGGATTTTGACCATGATGTACTCGCCAGGTGTGCCAGTTCATGCAGGCCGGTCCATGAAGCAGTCATTGCAAACAACTGGCCGCACGACTGTTCATGGATCTGCTTTCCGGTAATTACATGCAGGGGAATGGTCTGCTCCGAGACCTGGATACTTGCCGGCACTACTTACAGTGCACATAAAAAAGGGCAGTGGCTTGCGGTTCCGAATGGAAGTTTTTCGCCGGAATCACTGGCAGCCGTCAAAAGCGCCCTAAGCGCTGCAAGCTCCCTTGCCGGCACAGAAAAGACACGTCATGCCATTCCGGTGCTGATACCACTTGCCGGCGCCGGACCGAACAATGCCCGGGAGGCGATTTCCGGACGATCCCTTGGGCTGCCGGTTGCCCTGGCCATGCTGCTGATGAGACAGGGAAAATCCTGGCCACCGCACCTGTTCGCCACGGGAAATCTGGATGAAAATGGCAGGGTAAATGCAGTGGCGCTGGTCAGCCTGAAGCAGGAGTACGCCGTGGAGCATGACGCCTTTCTGATATACCCGGAGTCACCCTGGCAAATTGGAAGCTCCCGGCGCCTTTCACACAACGGCGCGCCGGACTTTTTGCTTCCCTGCGGCACCCTGTCCCAGGCAGCGGAATATATCGACTGCCTCATGATGAACAAACCGGATGAAGATGAAGTACATTCCCGGCATATTCTGCTGTACTCCGCATGCAATACCGATCCATCACTTTTTCTCAGAAATTTCAGGGAACTGCCAATACATTTCATCAAGGGCCGCAATTTTCGTGCATTAATTGACGCCATTGCCCGACAGCCTGCGAAATACCTCGGCGAATATGCGGCATGCCTCTCTTCCGTGTCAGATGACATGAAACGGGGACAAATCATTGCTGACATCTATACACCAGACCAGCTGGTTGAACTGGCGGAGGATGAACCGGCACACGCCGTCGCCGCGTTCAGGGTGGCGGCCGCAAGGATCGCCATGTTTGGACATGACGGCAACACCCGTGATCTGAAACCCTGGTGTCACGCAGCTGAAAAACTGAAAGGCATGGCAGGCAGCCAGTCCCTTGCCGCCTATTTCAACCAACGCGTGACAAGCATTCTGCATAACAGGTTTGAATTCCGCCCAAGGCTTCCTGATGAATTCATGAACGCCCTGGAATTAGAAGAAAAAGTAATGCGGTTAAGGGGGGACGAAAACTGGCTGCTTGGAGCAATGCACGGCACCGCAGCCCAGAATTACGGTTTTTGCGGTGCACAGTGGCTTGCCAACACAGAATACCATGTAAAAAAGGGACAGGCCGCCTTTGGGAAAAGGTGGCCGCAAGATAATGAAAGACTGTTGAATTACCTGACCTATGCCCTTCTGGATGCAGGAATGATGAACAGGGCCGCCAGGAAACTGCTTGCCTATCTTGCCCCTGAAAACCGGGGCAATCAGGCCGAATTACAGGGACATGCCCTGTTGAGGATTATACTGCATGCAGCCCAGCGCATGCTTGACAAGCCTGACGCAAGCACACCATTCAAACTTGCACTGGCCATGAGATTTGCCGCCGACGCGGGAGAGCATGCGGACACCAGGCATAGCAAGCCGGTTATGACAACGGAACAGGCCAGGCGGATCCTCTTTGCTGCATGCCAGAATACCGGCCACCCCTGGCAGCTTGTTACCCTTAATGCCGGAAGAATAATGATAATGCTGGGGCATCAGGAGATTGCCGCCAGTTTTTTTTACAGGGCCCTGGAAATTTGCATGAAGGGTAGCATCACAATGAACGTCATGGGGCTGCTGCCCCTGGCATACATGCATACAAACGGATTGTACAATGCCTACAAACTGTCTCAATATATTGGGAAACCATACTCCTCAGCCCGGCTTGCCGAACAGATTGTGGAAATTATCTCGGATGACAGGCTCGTTTCCACCTTCCACTTCCGGAAACTTTTATGTGCGAAAAGTCATGAACAACTCCTGGAAATGGTAGCCACTGAACCCGGTAATTGGTTTCCGTTCAGTTACCGTTAAAACACGCATGAAATTGACTGCCAAATTTGCAGAATTGTTTTTCAAGATTATTTTATATTTGGCGTTCCGTGTTATAAATATAGAAAGAGTAACCGATTAACAACAGGACAACAAAGTGCGAAACACGGAGCGAGGGCATGATGCACCGATATGCCCGAATTTTATATTTTTTAATAAAATTATTGAGTTAAGCCCATTAATTACATGTTAATAATGAACTTATTTCCCCCAACCCGCAAATACACTGCAGATGCCCGAATTCCTTCTTGCAATTACTTGACATCAGTCGGCATTTCAGGGTAAGAGTTTCCGAACATGCCCCGACTCGAGGGGATTACGACCAGCCGGTGTA
>JALVQQ010000082.1 GCA_027025395.1 Deltaproteobacteria bacterium
GGATCACTCAGTACGGCATACGCCTCGTTAATCTCCTTGAACTTCTCCTCGGCCGCCTTGTCACCCTTGTTCTTGTCAGGATGATACTTGACGGCCAGCTTTCTGAATGCCTTCTTGATCTCTTCCTGGGATGCATTTTTTGATACCCCGAGAATTTTATAGTAATCTGTCGTTGCAGTCATATCCAGAACCACCTTGTTCAATATGAGGAATTAAACGCTCAAATTTCAAGCCTTAAATCCTGCAGCCTGCGCCCAGCGGAAACGCACCCCGTGCATTTTATAAAGCCGTTTTCGCACATCTGGCCGGAACAGAACGGAATTCAGGCGCAACAGGCGTTATTAACAATAACTATCCATACCTCAAAGTCAACCTGGCATGCAGACGTGAAAAGACCGGAAGATGCGCGGCAGAAAAATAAAGATATTCATGCCATCAGGCCCTGTAAGGCATGAAGGCCTTGTCAAGGGGCTTGAAAGGCTCAGGGCCGTTGCCCCCGGACTATATCAGGCCATCACGAACCCCGGCCACAGGCCCGGGGCCGCATCCCCGCCATTTGCCTGGCTGCATGACAGTGATGCCGCTCAGGCTGAAACCTTTTCCGCGCTGCTGCAGGAAAATGACTCTGACATCATTTGGGCGGCCAGGGGAGGATATGGCATAATGCGGTGGGCCGGACAGGTTGACTGGAGCAAGGCCGTTGCTTCCTCACCCCTGGTGGCCGGGTTCAGTGACGTTACAGTGCTTCATTCAGTCCTGAACAGCCAGGGGCTGAAATCAATCCACTGCCCCATGCCCTGCACCCTGGAAAATACCTCGCGCTCTTCAATTCTTCATCTGGGAAAAGCCCTGCTCGAAGGACATTTCCCCGCGCTTGAAGGCCGTATGCTTTTAAATGGCATGAACCCGAAACAGGACACAATTGTTGCTCCTGTAACAGGCGGAAACCTGTGCTGCCTGGCCCACCTTATTGGAACCCGGCTGGAGCCGCCGTGGAGGGGCCATATCATTCTTGTTGAAGATGTAAATGAACCGCCTTACAGGATAGACAGGATGCTAACGCAGCTTGTTGAAAGCGGCAGGCTGGAGAGTGCGGTGGCGGTAGCCGCCGGAACATTCACCGGAAGCGGGGTCAGTGATGCAGAGATTGATGCGCTGCTCTCCGACAGGCTTGGACGCCTTGGGATACCGGTGATCTCACGCCTTCCGTTTGGACACGGCCATGACAACCTGCCCCTTCTGCTTGAAGCCCCCTACCGGCTGGATCCAGGGCATGCCCGTCTGGAACCGCTTGCGGATCTTGCCCGGGCCAGGCAAAACGCCTGATCAGGCGTTTCCCTCAAGAGATTCCCCGTCCGCAAGCTTCTTGTCCGAAGGCCACTGGTCACGGCTCAGACGCGGAAATATAACGCAGTTGGTGCCTACCCTGGCGCCTTCCGGAATTTCAGCCTTCTTGCCAATGAGGGTCAGGCCGGAAGAGACGTGTTTGGGGTATTTACGATTTATTACAGTGGCATCACCTCGCCCCACCACTGCATCGCCATGGAAGCGTACTGATTTGTCACACACAACGCGCTGAACCCTTGTCCCGGCCCCCACAAACGTATTGTGCATTATGACGCTGTCGCGAACCTCGGCCCCCTTTTCAACCACCACACCGGGTGAGAGAACCGAATTTTCAACATATCCGCCTATTACGCAGCCAGGGGCAACTGCTGAATTTTCAAGAGCCGTCCCGGGCAGTATGCGGGCAGGGACCCTGTCGTATGGAAGCCCGTCCGCCTCGACATTTGTCACAATTCCCCACCCCTCGGGATCAAGTGGAGCCGGGGAGCGAATAAGGTCCATGTTGGCATTCCATAGTGAAATAACAGTGCCCACATCACGCCAGTAACCATTGAAGATATAGCCATGCAGCTCTCCGTCAGCCATCGCTTTCGGAATTATGTGATGGCCGAAATCAACATCCCTTGTGGCGCGCAGGGCTTCAAGCAGATACACGGTATCAAAGACATATATGCCCATTGAGGCGAGATTTGAGCGCGCATGCTCGGGTTTTTCCTCCCACTCCACTATTCGTCCTCTATCATCAAGTATGCCTATGCCGAACTGCGAGGTCTGCTCCCACGGCACGGTCATCATGGCCACTGTCACCTTTGCTCCGGCCTCCCGGTGATGCCTCACCATATCCTGGTAATCCATATAATAAATATGGTCTCCGGAAAGTATCAGGACGTCACGGGATGGCCGGTCTTCAATAAAATCCATATTCTGCCGCACGGCGTCAGCAGTGCCCCTGTACCAGTCAGAGTCCTTTTCTCCAGTACGGGGAGGCAGAATTTTCACCCCCCTGGTACGCCCCACAAAGTCCCAGGCAGATCCATCACCAATATGACGCATTAGAGAAAGAGGCTTGTATTGAGTAAGGACAGCTACCTGGTTAAGGCCGGAATTCATAACATTTGACAGGGCGAAATCTATGATCCTGAATATGCCGCCAAAAGGCACGGCAGGCTTGGCCCGCTCCCTTACAAGAATATTAAGCCTGCTCCCCACCCCGCCTGCAAGAATCATCGCCAGTGTGTCGCGCATCCCATCGCCCCCGTAAAAATTTGTTGCAGTCCGCGCCCCGGCAACGGGCGTTACCTGCCATGCATCAGAAAAACCGCTTCAATTTCAAATGTATCACAAAAAGGGGATGCGGCAAAGCGCATCCCCTGATCCCTAACACCCTTCAACGGCCTGAACCTGTTTTGTCTTTATGGTGACCCTTGCGCCGCTTTCAGGTGCAAATCCTTCACCCGGCTTTATAATCACCATGTTGCCATCCGTGCCAGTAACAACAACAAGGCCATCGCTGTCAAGTGCCGCCAATATTTCCTTAACATCGGCACCCCTTGCAAATACCTTGATGGCCTTTCCCATGACCTTTCCCGTGCCCCTGGCCTTCAGTATTACGTCCTGCCCCTGTCTGATGGCGATCTTTTTGCCTGCCTCCACAACAACAAGACTTGTGACTCCGGGGGCCAACGTACAGGCTTCATCCTGGTCAGCTTCGCCTGCGGTCTTGTAAATTACAGAGCAGACCTGCCGGGCTCCGGATGCAGTTTCAACAACCCTGCCCTTTATCCTTGCTGCAAAAACCGGGCTGAAGCCGCCTGCAGCAAGCATTACGCTCACGAAACATACGGTAATTATTTTTGATTTTTTCATGCCGTTCTCCTTGATACTGTGGTTTTAACATTGGCGGCCGGGGTTTCATCGGTTTCCCGGGCCAGATACTCCGGGTTCTTACCTGCCGTGGCAACCCTTGCAGCTCACAGGCCCGGTCTTCTCACCGGCCTTCTTCATTGCAGAGTGACACGCCTTGCAGGTGTTATGAAAGTGATTGGCCATCTTCCTTGCGCCGCCTGTTTTTTCAAGTTCAGCAGACATGGCATCACATACGGTTTCAGGAGTTATTTCATCCGGCGTCCTGGCACCTGCATGGCATGCGGCGCATGTAAATCCGTCGGTGTAAGGAACTTTGGAAAACTTCTCCTTGCCCTTGAGGTACTCTGCCGCATGTTTTGCATGGGTAAACGCCTTTACCGACTTTTTGTCAGCGGGAAGTCCCTTGATGTCCGGACACTGCTTCTGAAGATTTATTGCAAGTGTCTCCGGGATCTGTCTGTCAGCCCCTGCCTCTGCCAGAACGCCCCGTGGAACCGTCAGCACTATCGCCCCGCATATTGCAGCAATTGATGCGCCAGTCATAAATACCATACTGCCTTTTGCCCTTTTCATTTTCATAACCGTTTCTCCTTTCTTTTCTGTATCCTTTTGAGGTCAGGGACAGGGAGCAAATAACCTGCCCCTGGTTCCATGTGACCGTGGCGGCTCCATATCCTGATGGAACCGGCTCCCTTTTGTGAACAAGGGTATTCATGTCCCAGGATTCAGAAAAGATGACATGGGGTGACACAAGGCCGCACAGGTATGCATTCAGGGCGATGCGAACCCTACATTTTTGTTATTTCAGCATGTTATGGTCTAAATATGTAACTGTCAAAAGCCGCGAGAATTTCCCTTTGCCTGCCCGGCGGCCTCACGGATACGGCCCTGTGGATGTCCGGGCGTGCGGCCTCGTGCTTCAGACGCACCTGAACGCATCACCGAGGCAGCACGCTTTTTGCGGGAACCCGGGAATCCCGTTCAAGCCGGCACATGACACTGATCATGCCAGGTGGCGCATCCGGACGCGCATGTGTTATTCTTTGGCTGGCAGCTGATTTTCCAGAAATGGCGAATGGTTTTCAATCAAACATAATTCTTCCGGCCCCGGGGTATTTTTTACACTTCAGGGCCTTGCGAACGAAGAAATTGCACAGTTCGCAGGCGCAGCCCTGCCAAGCCGAAAATTTCGTAATTGAAGCGCGGCTCAGGATGAGCGTCAGGACGCCAGGTCCAAGTTGTTTTCATACCCCTGGGCCCCGGTCAGAAACGAGGAGAAAAGCATGAAAACAGTAACAGCGCAACAGATGCAATCGCTTGACCAGGAGACCATCCAGGGAATTGGAATACAGGGCCTTGTCCTCATGGAAAACGCAGGCAGAGGAACCGCCGGCACTGTCCTGTCATGCTGTTCCTCCATGCTTTCCACAGGCGGGGCTGTAATTGTTGCCGGCCCTGGCAACAACGGCGGTGACGGGTTTGTTATTGCCCGTCATCTCGTGCAGGCAGGTTTTGAAGTGAGCATTATACAGCTTGCTCCCCACGAAAAGTTCAGGGGGGATGCGCTGGTCAACCTTGAGATAACGAAGAAACTTGGCATTCCGGCGCTGCTCTGGTGTGAAGATCAGATGCCGCAGGGCATTGAAAACATGCTTTCCGGTGCAGGGGTAATCGTTGACGCCATCTTCGGCACAGGCCTTGGCCGCGAGGTCAAGGGCCGTTTTGCCCAGGCCATTGAACTTGTCAATCGCAGCGCCGCAACCACCGTTGCCGTTGACATTGCCTCAGGGCTAAGTGCAGATACCGGTCACCCCCTGGGTTGCGCGGTAAGGGCGGACATAACATGCGCCATGGCCATGCCCAAGATTGGCCACATCACATGGCCCGGCTCTGACTATACAGGCGAACTTCACGTTATTGAAATAGGCATTCCCGGTTTTCTGGTGGAGCAGGCCGGCATAAATACCGAGGCTTACGGAGCGGATGAATTCAAGTCTGACCTTGTCCAGCGTCCCGCAGGGGGACACAAGGGAACATTCGGTCATGTGGTGATAGCAGGCGGCTCACGGGGCAAGACCGGAGCGGCGGTCCTTGCCGCCATCGGCGCGCTTCATTCAGGGGCAGGGCTGGTGACAGTGGCCTCGGCGGCATCCAGCCAGCCCATTATTGCAGCCAGGCTGACAGAGGCGATGACCTGTGTACTGCCTGAAACCACGGATGGCACTCCGTGTCAGGCCGCATGGGACGTTTTTTCCGAACTCATCAGGGGGAAAAGGGCCGTTGTCGCCGGCCCTGGAATGGGCATTGACAGGGATGCAACAGAGTTTGCCCGAAGAATAGTGATTGAGACCGAGGTCCCGGTTGTAGTTGACGCCGATGCCCTTACCGCCATGGTCAGGGATATGACCCCCTTCAGGCAAAAGGCATACGCAGGCCAACTGATTCTCACCCCCCATCCGGGAGAGATGGCCAGGCTCTGCGGCATGACAACGGGCGAGGTGCAGGCCGACAGGCTGGCGGCGGCCCGGGATCTCGCAACTGATACCGGAACCGTGGTGGTGCTGAAAGGCGCTCGCACTGTAACCGCTGTGCCTGACGGCAGGGTATGGATCAACATGTCAGGCAATGCGGGAATGGCCTCAGGAGGAATGGGAGATGTGCTTGCAGGCATAACCGGGGCACTTGCCGCACAGGGTTATGCCCCTGGGCAGGCGGCAAGGATGGCAGTGTTCGCCCACGGCAAGGCGGCTGACATGCTGGCAAACGGCAGGGGCCCCTGGGGCTGGACCGCCGGTGAGGTGGCGCAATGGCTGCCCAGGGTATGGGGCCTTGGCTCCTGATTCCGTTTGCGGTTTGTTGTAGGCATATGCACAGATTGTCGCGGCGCAAAAAGGGGGGGATCTGAAAATCATGGCGGCCAGAAAAAAGGCATCCAACAGGCACAAGTGAATTCAAAATGCTCATTGAGGGGGTTACTGTCTTGCAGATAAAAGCCTTTTCATAATGATCCCCCCTGTGCTGACATCTCTCATAACGAGTTATCTGCCTCTGCACAATTTCGGGGCAGGATCACACTTTCATGATGGGAGGCGAGAGATAACGGTCAAAACAGAAACGGCAAATATTTAAGGCCGCTGCTGGCGGGTCAATTATATTGGCCGCAACAGGGGAAAAATATTGGCCATTGACATCCTTCCCTCTATTACATCCTTGGCAATTTTTCACTCTGTGGGTTATATTCCAGGCGGCAGCGCGTTTTTTAACCGGCGAACAGATTCCGGCCTGTGCTCAGGCATTGTTTATATTGCTTTACTGTCCAACCCAACAAGGAGAAATGCCATGACTGACATGAAGAAGATGTACAAGACCATACTGGGAGACCAGTTCCCTGAAGAGATGAAAATATCATTTGGAGGCCAGGAGCTGGTGTACCGCAAGCGTACATGGACCATTAAAAACGAGAGTACAGGAGAGATGGAAGAGCGCGGAATACGCTATGGCGAAAACCCTGACCAGCAGGCCGCGCTCTATGAACTGGTAAACGGAAACCTTGTCCTTGGCGACTGCAAGTACATCACCCCTGGAAACGGGCTTGTCAGCGCAATCACTGAAGAAGACATGATCCAGGCGGGCAAACATCCTGGCAAGATCAACCTGACAGACGTTGACAACTCACTTAATATCCTGAAATTTCTCATGGACAAGCCCTCCACGGTTATCGTGAAGCACAACAACCCCTGCGGCGTTGCAATGGCGGATTCCATAGAAGAGTCCTTTACCAAGGCACTGCGTGCAGACAGGGTTGCCGCATTCGGAGGATGTGTCGCCATGAACAGGCCGGTTGACAAGGCTACCGCAGAGGCCATAAGCAACCAGTATGTTGAGGTGGTTGTGGCCCCGGAGTATGAAGACGGCACGGTCGACATCCTTGCAAAGCGCAAGAATCTTCGCATTATCCGCATAAACCGCATAAATGAACTGGCCTCTTTCTGGGACAAACGGTTTATTGACTTCAAGTGCCTGATTGACGGGGGTATCATTATTCAGCAATCTCCGGTGAACAAGATTCGCTCAAAGGAGGATCTCAAACCCGCAGAGTGTGAGTACAACGGCAAGCTTTACAAGATCAACCGCCTGCCCACTGAACAGGAGTATGAGGACATTATCTTCGGATGGGCAGTTGAGCAGGGCCTTACCTCAAACTCGGTAATTTACGTAAAGAACGGTGTTACCGTAGGTATTGGCACAGGCGAGCAGGACCGTGTAGGTGTTGCAGAAATAGCCGTTTACAAGGCATATACCAAGTACGCTGACATTACCTGCTTTGACAAGTACGGCATCTCCTACAAGGAGCTTGAACTGGCTGTTGAAAAGGGGCAGCGTGATGCGGCTGAAAAGGAGGAGATTGACGCCAAGGTCAAGGCAGACAGGGCAGGGCTGCCTGGCTCCACCATGGTTTCAGACGCATTCTTCCCCTTCAGGGATGGTGTTGACGTGGGGCTCAGACAGGGTGTTGCGGCAATCGTGCATCCTGGCGGCTCTCTCAGGGACTGGGAATCCATAGAGGCATGCAACGAGGCTGATCCTCCGGCCACCATGGTATTTACAGGACAGAGGGCGTTCAAACATTAAAAAACCGCTGGCATGTTGTGGCGGTCAACTGGAATTGCGCGGGGGTACGGGCATGCAGACCCGTTACCCCCTGTTTCATGTAGGATTGGCAAACATTAGCCTTGCAGGAGAATCATGACTAACAAACTGCCTGAAGCGTATCTTGAGTCCTATGAACTGCCAAACGGCCTGTCAGCCGATGTCTATGACTATTCCCGCAGGGTTGCCGGTGACAGGTGGCTGGTGGGGCTGACCATCCGGATTGAAATCGGGGTGTCCGAGGCTGATTTTGATGAATTTGAAGATGGCAAGGAACTTTATGAAAAATTCAGGAAAGAGCATGGCGATTCCGTAATATTTGAACTTAAAAAGGAACGAAATTTCATTGACCAGCGGGAGAAGGACGAAATTTTTGCAGGGCTGCTCACCAGTATCAAGCAGAATGTCTTGAAGTACATGGGGCATCAAAAACTGGCGCAAAATTTCAAAAAGAAGAAACTTGAAGAGTTCAGGGAGAGGCAGAAGTGGTGGAGAGAGGAGAACTGAGCGTGCTTGACAGGGATGAAATCAGGGACATCCTGTTTGACAGGGAGAGATTCATGAGAAAGCAAGCCGGCATCCCTGAGGTTTCCAACTGCGAATTGTCGCACCTCACTGTCAGGGCGCATGATGGAACCGGCCTGAACTGCCGGATTTACAGTGCTGATCCCGCCAAGCCTCACATTGTCTATTATCCGGCTGAGTATGAAAGCGAGGAGACACTGTACATGCTTGCGGACGGCATGGGGGCATACGGTTTTAATCTTGCGAGCCTGGATTACAGGGGGCTGGGCAGGAGTCAGGGGGCAGCCTCGCTTGATCATCTTTCCCGGGATGCCGCAGCTTTTTTTGCAGGAATAAGAGAGTGGATTGCAAGAGAGGGCAGGGCGGACAAGCTGGTTATAATGGGACGTTCGCTTGGGACGGCCGCCGCCATAATGGCCGCTGAAAAATTTCAGAATGAGATTCTCTGTCTGGTGCTTGAAAGCGCCTTTAACCTGACATCCGACTTTCTGCTCGGCCGCGGCGTGTCCCAGGAGCTTGTAAGCGAGATATGCCCCGATGGGAGCGACCCCTTTGGAAACCGGCAACGCATGAAAAAGATTGAAAAACCCGTGCTTTTTATCCACAGCCCAAGGGATCAGGTGCAGACCCTGTCGCAGGTGGAGTGGCTGGTAATGGAGAGCAGGTCAAAAGCCACGCAATTTCAGGTAGCCCCGTCCGGAACCAGGGAAGACCTGGCCCACTGCGCAGGCGAACTCTACTGCAGCGTGCTGCACCAGTATATAAATCTCAGAATGGGGATACGGCCTCCGCGCAAGCCCAGGCATAAACGAAAGGCGCAAGGGGCCTGATCCTGCGCGGGATACCACATGCCGCCGCAAGGCAAGTGCGGGACGGCTATCCCGTCATTTCGTCCATACTCCAGGAATTTCCTGGCTGCACGAAGGGCATCTGCCGTTTTGCATACGATTTTCAAGAATGGAATAACCTCGTCTCTCTACAAGAACGGCCCCGCACCGGTGACACATGGTGTTTTCCCCGCCTGAGCCCGGAGTATTTCCCTGATATACATAATGCAGCCCCTCCTCAAGGCCGATCTCCCTGGCCCGAACAAGCGTCGAGACAGGAGTCGGGGGGGTGAGGCGCAGTTCAAACGCCGGATGGAAGGCGCTTACATGCCAGGGGATTGAAGGAGAAATCCCCTTTATGAACCGGGCAATGTCCCTTAGCTCGTGATCGGAATCATTCCAGCCAGGAATTACCAGGGTTGTCACCTCCACCCACACCCCGAGATGGTGCATGAGTTCTATGTTTTCCAGGACCGGCTTGAGCCGCGCCCCGCATATTTCCCTGTAAAACCTGTCAGTAAAGGCCTTGAGGTCGATATTTATGCCATCAAGCACCTGGGAAATATCCTCGGCCGCGGCCCTTGACATGAAGCCGTTGCTTACAAATATGTTTTTGATTCCGTGCCTCGCCGCGATTTCAGCGGTATCCTTGGCCATTTCATGGAATATTGTAGGTTCAACATAGGTATATGCAATGGAGGACGCGCCACAGTCCAGCGCGGTTTCAACCACTTTGCCGGGGTCCACGTCATCGCCGGTGATCTTGCCATTGAAAAGGTGCGGGAACTGGGAGATCTGCCAGTTCTGGCAGTGCTTGCACCTGAAGTTGCACCCAACGGTTGAGATGGAAAAGGAGATACTGCCCGGAAGAAAATGGAAAAGCGGCTTTTTTTCAACAGGATCGGCATTCATTGACACCAGCTTGCCATAAACCAGGGATACAAGCTGCCCTTCCCTGTTTTCCCGCACGCCGCATATTCCCCGTTTCCCAGGGGCTATGGTGCAGCCGTGATGACACAGACCGCATTTTACTGACCCGTCTCCTGCCTCGTGCTGAAACATCGCTTTTTGCATCGTGAACAATCTCCGTTTTTTGTCGGCGCCATGCATTATCATGCCGGAAAGCATAAACGCCCCGGCTGGCCATACTGACTCTTTATTAAAACATAAGTATTGCGGAAAAAAAGTCAGCGCAAAAACTTCCTCCAAAATATTCAAGAGATATTTGCATCCCCCCGATTATCATATTAAGGGCCAAACGCTTTTCCAACAGGGAGGTTTTTCATGAATATAGTCAGAGTGCCAAAAGGGGGGACAGGTATTGCCGGCAAGGAGACCCCGGTCATTGAAGCCTCATGCCTGGGCTCCACGCTTGCCATTTGCATAAGTGATGCGGCCAACCGTGTATCCGGGATAGCAGTACCGCTTCTTCCGTCATTCAGGGGCAGGGATTCAGACGGCCTGCTTGATCTTGGACAGGGCCTGGGGCAGCTGTTTTCTGATTTTGCCTCTGCCGGTGGCGACAGGAACAAAATGCGTCTCTGGCTGGTGGGCGCGGCACGATTCATGGAAGAGCCCAGGGAACTTGCCCTTGGAGTGCAGCTCTATGCGTCCGCAAAAAAAATCCTTGAAAAAAACGGCTTGAAGATTCACGCTGAACATGTGGGCGGCACATTTGACAGATCCGTACGGCTGAAGGCAGGAGCCGAACAGATCACTATACACACGTCCCACGGCAAGGAGATCACCCTATGAGCACCATTCCGGCCACGGAATTCACCCTTGATTACATATATGACTCTCTCACCGCCCTTCCTACCTTTCCCAAGGTGGTGCAAAAGGCGTTGGCAATGCTTGACGACCCGAATACCACCATGGAGCAGCTTGCGGAAATACTCAAGTATGACCCCTCTCTAACGGCCAACATACTAAAACTTACAAACTCGGCTCTTTTCGGGCTGCAGCAGCAGGTGACAAGCCTGGATACCGCCCTTGCGCTGCTTGGGCAGCAGCAGATCAGGGAAGTGCTGATTGCAAGCGCCACCATGCCCTTGCTGGCCAGGGGCACGGAAGGATATTTCATGCATGCCTCGGACATGTGGGCCCACGGCATGGGATGCGCCATAATATCCCAGCATATCGCCGAGCAGTGTGGATATTCCGAACCATCCGTGCTCTTTACCGCAGCCCTGCTTCATGATATAGGCAAGACCGTCATGCACCTGTACGTAGGGCCAAGACTGCCTGAAATAGTCGCAAGGGCCACTTCTGAGGATATGGCCTTCACAGAGGTTGAATGGCAGGTTCTGGGCGGCGATCATGCGGTAATAGGCGCTGATATCCTCAGGAAATGGGATTTCCCTCCCGATATTGTAAGGGCGGTGAGAAATCACCATGATCCAGATCTTTACATACAGGATGATCTTTCAGCCCTGCTGGCCCTGAGCAATATTTTTACTGTGCAACTTGGCATTGGTGCGGGGGTTGACGGTTTCCGCTACAAAATACATCCTGATCTTGTCTCAAGGCTTGGGCTGAACCGTGATGCGCTGCATGACTGCATGCTTGGGGGATACAGGGCCTATCTCAGGGCCTCCGACCTTCTCAGCCTTCTTGAAGACCAGAAATAACTGCCTCCGGGTGGCGCACTGACATCACCCTGATTGGGCGCTGCCAACTGGGGCGAGCCGTACCCGCTCAGAGTGCCCCAGGACCTGCCTGGATCCTGTTCAGGTGATTTTGCCAGCAGAGGATGGAATTCAGATGATAAACGTAACTGATGCCGCGATAAAACGTATCAGGGAATTCCTGTCAGAAAACAATATTGAATCGGCCATACGGGTAACCCTGATGGAAGGCGGCTGCAAAGGCCCGGCGCTGGGAATAGTCCTTGATTCACCTGCTGACGGGGACAAAAAATTCACCTGCCGGCAGATCGACTTCATAATCCATGAAGAGATGCTGGAGCAGTGTGGTTCCGTAACCATCGACTTTGAGGAGCCTGACGGCTCAGGTTGCGCATGCAGCGGCGGAGGCTTCAAAGTTACATCCGAAAAGCCGGTTTCCCCGGCTCCTTCCTGCTCCTGCGGGGCGTAAGGCCGAATATTTCAGATGACCGGCCCTTGTTTATTGTCAACCTGCCCTTTGGCGGCCCAATGCGGGCAATGACAACTCCCGTTCGGGGAAGCAGCATGAAAACGTGATACCTTCCCTCCGGTTTGCACCCGCTGGTTTCAATGGCTCTTTTCCCCTGTTCAGGGCGCCCGGGCACTCTTTGGATAAATTGCAGATCAATACCGATTGTCCTGCTTTTTGCCACACCGCGGGGCGCCGGTGGGGCAGGGCCGCCATCCCGGGATGATCTTCGGCCTCTTCCAGTTACACGAAGCCGAATTGTCCTGTGAACATGAAAACGGGGGAAGGGGAGTTTCCAGGATCTAAAGAAATGGCACATGAAAGATGGCTCGGCGGAGCATTTATCGCCCTGGTCTGCTGGGGTCTGTGGGCGTTCTTCCCTAAAATCGCGGTAAGATACATATCCACGCTAAGCTCGCTCTTTTACGAGGCCACCGGCGTCGTGATCGTTGGAGCAGTGGCGTTTGCCCTTGCAGGCGGTGACCTTGACATGGATACAAGAGGAATGGTGCCGGCAGTGCTTACGGGTATATTCGGAGGCGTTGGGCTTTACTTCTATTTCGCGGCGGCAAGGCACGGCTCCATTGCCGTTGTTTCAGCGCTTACGGCAATGTACCCGGTCGTCACAGCGCTGCTTGCCGTACTGTTTCTGGATGAGCGCCTTTCGTGGAACCAGGTGGCGGGAATAGCACTGGCCATTATTGCCGCGGGCCTGTTGAGCATGCCTGCCCAGGGCCGGGGATGATTGCAACCCTGACCCGGCGCCCGGCAACAGGTCGCTAATCTTCAGAAAATTCCTGCTGCTCCACGGACTCCGCGGGGGTTATTATCTGTTCATGGCTCAACATGTTCCGCAGCGAGCGCATCTTTTCCGAAAACTCCCGGGTGAGCATGTCTGCGTGTTCTCTGGACTTTATGACATGGGGGGTAACGATGAATATCAGCTCCTTCTTGGTATTTTTGGTATTTGTTGAGCCGAAAAGATAACCCAGGTAGGGAATATCCTTAAGAATGGGTATTCCGGAATTGGTTTTGGTTATCTCGGAATGCATGATGCCGCCAAGCAGGATATGCTGGCCGTCATGGGCGGTCAGGAATGTGGTGGCCTTGCGGTTTCGTATTCTGGGCGAGGTAATGCCTGCTGTATTCGCATTATCGTTTACCGCGCTGACCTCCTGTGTTATCTCCATCCTGACAAGGCCATTGTCATTGATCGTGGGCTTTACATGAAGGATTATACCTGTCTTCCTGTACTGGACTCCCTGTGTCTTTATGCCCCCCTCGGATATGGTTGATTCCGAAAGGACCGGCACATCCTCGCCGATCTCGATGCTTGCCTCCTGGTTGTCCGATGCAAGTATATTGGGGGTTGAAAGCAGGTCAAAATCGGTGGTGGCGTCAATAAGGGTGATTAGGGCCATGAGATCACCGTCGTTATTGAACAATCCGTATGAAAAACCCGGATACCCTTCGCCAAGCGGGGTGTTTTCGCCGAGCACCATGTCCTTTACCGTGAGCGCCATGTCCGCGTTATAGGGATTTCCGGCAATTTTTATGCCTCGCTGTTTTATGAACCATTCCACGCCGTAGGCCAGTTCATCCTGAAGCTGGACCTCGGCAATTATCACCTCCACGAGGACCTGTCTTGGCATTATGTCCAGCTTGTCCAGAACATCCTTGATTATGACATAATCCTTTGGCTTGGCCTTGATGACCAGGGCATTGTTTGGCTCGTCCGGGATGATTTTGACCTCGCCGCTCAACTCCCCGGCAACTTGGGGCTTGGCGGCCGGCTGCCCCTTTTTTGTTCTCTTTACCAGGACCTTCTTGTTTCCTGAATGGCTGGAGCCTCCCTCCGAATAGAGATTGTTCAGCAGATCGGCCAGGTCCTTTGCCTTGCCATTCTGCACGAAATAGACATATACATTTGAGCCCTTCTCTGTCTGGCCCTGCTCAAGCTGGGCAATCCAGAGTTCAATCTCCCTGAGCACATCCGGCCACCGGGTGATTACCAGTATTGCGTTGATGGAATTAAGCGTGATAATCTGAAGCCCCTGCACATCAATGCCAGGCCTGGCAAACACCCCCTTGCCCTTGAAAATATTCTCGAGGTCCTTTGCCATATCCTCTGGATCCGTATTCTCAAGGGTAAAAAGCTTCCAGTGCACCTGCTTGAAGAGGTTGGTGTCAAGAAGCGATATTACCTTTGCAACCTTCCTGATATTTTCCACCGTATCTGTAAGCACGATGGCGTTGGAGCTTGGCACCGCCATGATTACCGCTCCGGGGCTTATAAAATTCTTTATGCTACCTACAGCCTGTGACGCGGACAGAAATTTGAGCTGAAACACACGGGTTACATCACCCGGACCCCTGGGCCTTGTCTCGCCCGCAGATATGCTGTCTCCCTGCTTGGGGCTGTCGGCCTTTTTCACTACCTTGTACATGCCGTAATCGCCCTTGACGATTGCGAGGTTGTGCATCTGAAGCATTGAATTGAAAAGGCCAAGGAGCTCACGGCGTGAGTAACTGCCCTGAATTCTCAGTGAAACTGTACCACGGATGGAAGGATCAACGATAAAATTGAGCTCGAGGATATTCCCCAGAACTTCATCAAGGACAGGATAGATATCCATGTCATCAAAGGTGATGTCTATCTTGCGGCGTTCATTGTCGCCCGCGCCCTTAAAGGGGGAGCCTGCCGCATATACGGCGTCCGAAGAGGCGTTGTCCTCCCCGCTGTTTTTCGCATACGCGGCGCCCCCGGCAAATAGAATCAAAAGCATCAGCGCAACAGCAGTTGAAAATATTTTTTGTACAAGTTTCATGCAGCTCCTCCCTGTTTACACAGAGCCTCCGCTTCTATATTTATCCTCAAATATGGATTGCGGCCGCTTACCTTGACCACGTTAAGGTTGCTTACCCTTATGAGGCCGTTCTTTTTCCTGATAAGCTCCAGAAACTTGACCAGCTTGGCCGTGTCCCCCTTGAGGGTAAGGCGCACCGCCGCCAGTTTCCTCTGTTTCCACCTGCGGCCCTTGATGGTCCGGTAGGTTGTAACCTCTAGCCCGGCATCCGCAGCCGCACTGTTGAGTATGTCCTGCAAATTCGAGGCGACTATCTGCGGATTTGCCCCTGGAAGCAGTCTCTTTTCCAGGGCAAAAAGTTGCCTCTGGGCCGCTTTTAACCTGGCATCCAGGCCGCTGAACCTTCTAATCCTGGTCTGGAGCCGCTTTATTTTTGCGTCCCTGGCCTCTATCTGATCCCGCAGCTGACTGTTTTTGGCGGAAATGGCATCCCAGACAAAACTGTACCAGAGAATGACTACAATCACCAAAATACCGTAGCGCAGCAGCGGGCTGTTTCCTGACGCGACACCCTTCTTTTTCATTTCCCGCCGTCCGGAAGCTTTGGCACTATTTCAACTGAGAATCTTTCCATATCGTTTTTGACCTTTGTAACACTGGAAACCAGTTTGACCTGTGAAAACAAGCGGCTCTTGCGAAGGCTTGCCACACACGCGGTGGCGGATTTGCCCTCGCCGCTCAGCCTGATCTTTCCGTTGGAAAGGGAGAAATTTCTTATCCAGGTATCCTTTGGGGTGAAAAGGGCAATCTGCTTCAGAACTTCAAGAAGATCCGGATATTCATCTGCAAATTGCAGGAGTTCCTTTTTGCTTTTCTCCACTTCCTCCAGCTTGTTGTTCATCTCCACCAGGGGCATAATACGCTTTTCAAGCAGATCAATCTTCTTCCTGAGGGCATCCGACTCGCGGGACAACCTCAAATTCTGCACTACGCCATATACGGTAGCAGAAATAATGCCTGCCGCCACAAGCACTGCCACCACCTGAAACATGTTTATTCTGATTCTGAAAGGCTTGCGTCTCGGCTTGTCCTGAAAAGATATTTCAGGATAGGGCTTGAGGCCTATTCCCGCGGCACATAGCCCCCTGGACATCTCCTCTCCGGCGCAGATACCGGAAAGCTCCCCTATGCTTCCGCATGGCTCCACAGGCCCTGGTTCGAGATCCGGCGCATAAATTTCACCTATTCGGTACAGGGGTGATTTAACCAGAGACCTGTAAGGCTCGGGATAAAGCCTCGACATCTCCTCCAGTGCTGCGGCAAGACCTGCCTCGGAGTAAAGTGAAACCGAATGCGATCCCTCCCATCCCCTTGGCCCATGAAGAGATATTACTATTTCGTCTTCCTGCCTCGAAAGCGCTGTACACGGAAAAAGCTCCTTACCACCCGCCCTTAGCATGCCGTCTATCCCGCATGAAAGTGGCGATATACAGCCAAGTGACCTGTAATGACCAGTTTCCCGCACGACCTTCAGCACGGGATCAAGAAAGGCGCGCTCCACATAGGCCAGAAGCAGCCTGATCTTATGACCGCCCTCCGGGTCTGAGCCATTGACCAGGGGCGGAAGCTCCCATACATCAAAATATATCTCGTTACGACCGAGATGCGTGTGAAGCTCAATGCCCATGCGCACTGCCGAGACAGCCTCGTCCCCGGTAAGGCCGTCAAATTCAAGCTCCCTGAAAAAAATCCTGTCGCGCGGCACTGCAAATGTCACAAGCCGCTTGCGGGAGGGCTTCAACTTTGAAAGAAGCTGCCGCACCTGCTCTGCCACCGGTCCTGTTTTGTTATGGACAGGTATGCCCTTGTCAGAAGTCCAGCGCCCTCTCCTGCCCCTTGATATACAGGCAGTTTCTATTGCCGGCTGGCCCAGGTATATGCCAACTATCTGTCTGTGTTTTACAAGCATGAGAAATGACAGCCAGTGTGGAAGGAGTCGGGAGTCATGCCCTGCAAATTGTCCACAAGCCAATGGCAACGAATCCGGCACCGGCAATATAGTTGAGGAGCCTGGGGTTTATAAGGCCGGATATGGTGCTGCCCGCGAGTACGCCGATTGCGGAAGAAAGGACAAGGGCACAGGAGGCTGCGGCAAAAACAGTGAGCCTTGAAACATGCCGGTCCGATGCGAACAGGAGAGTGGCGATCTGGGTTTTATCTCCAAGCTCCGCAATAAAGACAGTTGAGAAAACAGAAAAAAAAAGCTGCAGATCCACTGAAACTCCTTTGATTCAGGCCCGGAGCACTACAAATGCTGAAACTCCGGACATTCTGCTGATTTTGACATACAAGGCAAAATTCCAAATTACTGCCACTTTAATGTAACCGTCTGCCAAAGACAAGAATCCCGGTACAAGCTCAAGGCTCACATGAGAAAATCATGCCAGACTGAGTGTTTCAAAAGTTGGCGGAATATTTTTGATAGATTCGCAAAAAGTCCTAAAAATTATCGGGTCAATCCGGATTTCTCAATAAATATTTAGGATACTAAAAGTTCTTGAGCCCGAGGTAAAAAGTCGGCGTTCTCTCGCCGTCGGCACCTTCAGGTCGAGCAGGGTAAAGGGAATCTGTC
>JALVQQ010000083.1 GCA_027025395.1 Deltaproteobacteria bacterium
CACTTTCCTGTAGGACAGATCATACAGCACCTTCACCAATAGCACTCTCACCATCTTCTCCACCGTGTGCCTCGGGTGACTCCCCGGCCCACTCTGGTGGTGGTATCCCTCGCACGCCTGCTCGATCCCTGTGAAGTCCATCATCTCCTGTAACTTCACCAGCAGGTGTTTCTCGTTCTGCCTGAGAATCCCCTCCACCAACTGCTCTTCGTAGTATTTTCGGAGCAATTCGTCGTTCTTTTCGATCAGGGTTTTCAGGTTTTCGGGTATAATTTCCATGGGAGTTCTCTGGGAATTGTTGATTTTCGCAACTCAATTTTGCCAGATAACTCCCTTCTTTTCCATCCGTGTATGACAACAACCGCCGTACGTGGGCCGAAACTGTTGTACAGTTTTTCCCGCAATACTTTATGAAACAGGGAAACGGCGTCTATGACCAGAATCCCGCTTTCCCGAGTAAATTCATTTTTTGCTTTTCCTGATCGCTGTCTATCACTCGAAAACATCTCATCCGAATAAAAGACGGGATGGACAATGTTTTTGCTGCGGCGATTCTCTACTTCAGCCATACTCAAGATAATTTCTTCAATGCTTTCTTCTCCTTGTGCCGGTTTCCAACTATTGCGAGAATCTCCATAACGGGAAGTAAGGTCAGTTAGACCATGCGCGGATAGCGCTGCCAGTATCTTTTGTACCCCAGGGTCTGTTGACCGTATAAATTCTTCAGCCTCATCAACTGTCATAGCATACACAGAAACCGGTACGGGCAATCCGTCTTCCATGTTCTTGCGCAAAATGCGTTTTACCAATTCTGCCATCTGTTTGTCCGGATTTTCTCCTGTGCAATCGAGCCACCGGTAATTTCCAAGAAAAACCGATTCAGCAGGCCGTATATCATTCCTCACTCTCAAAACATGAATAAATCCTTTTCTGTCTTCTTCGTGGCGCAAGGCAGCGGCTTTTTCGTGTCCACACCAAAAAGAATTCTCATATGCTCTTGACATCAAGGCAACAAAGACATCAGATTTTTGACTTAATTCATTCTCTGCTTCTTCTATCCATTGCCCATGTCGCCTGTCCTGAAAATCAAAGTATTCAATTTGATATTGGGCGAGATGGCGTTCTAATTTTCTCGCCCATTCGGTATCTTCTTCAGCATAACTGATAAAGACTTTTGTCATAGTATGCCTCGTTTGCCCTGGAATCTACAAGGGTAGCATTAGCAACGGGAATCAAAAAACTCGCGAGATGTCAGGGTGACAGGCACTTGGCAAGTGCCTGTCACCTGTGCCTTATTTTGTCTTATTACTTGGGGGATGGTGCTAATGGCTAATGTTCCCAGATATGATACTTTCCCTTTCATGTCTTATCCTGCCAACATCTCGTTCAAGGCATAGATAAGGAGCAAAATAAACGGAATCGCCATCACGTACGGCACATACCGCTCCACCCGTGTCAGTTGCAGATACTTTTGAGCATTCTCCCCTTTTCCCAGAAACTCCCATTCGCGGGTGTAGCAGGGATATGGCAACTGCTTTTCCATTTCGTGAATGACTTTGAATTTCCCTGAGTTCAGTTGGCGATAAGAGCGGATGTTGACGTTCCATACATAGCATAAAATCATTCCCAAAAGTGAAATGGCCATGAATGTGGTCATTTGAACATCGCTGGGGAATTTATCAGCCGCCAAGGATACGACAGCCAATAATGCAGACAAAACGGTAATATAAAATGCGTTAGTTTGTGCCCGCCTAGCACTGATATTATCAGCCATTTCTACGAACAGCTTGTATTGTTCGAGTAGATGGCCCTTGTATTGTGTTTCATGTTTTTCACTGTTCATAATTGTCTGATCTCCCTAAGGTAGAAGGTGAATAACCCGGGCGCAGTGATGAAAAATCGATTACCCCAGGATTTACAGTCGCATAAGGCTCCTTGTCGTAAGTATAAGAGATAAGGTATATTTTTACAAGAAACGGCGGGGACGATCCCTTAC
>JALVQQ010000084.1 GCA_027025395.1 Deltaproteobacteria bacterium
ATACTGGCCTGGTGAAACGTGAAGTCTATGATAACCTGGCCAGAATCAATCACCTTATCCAGGGAATCTGCTATACTTATTCCGAGCTCTCCCGTGCCGGCTACAATGCCGGCATCCTTCCCTACAGCAGGGCTGTCAGGCCTTTCAAATGCCCCGGCAAGCTCTATCCCATCTGTCTGGCTGATGATGTTGATAATGCGGCCTCCCATCCTCCCGCCTGCGCCTGCAACTATTACCTTTACCATGTCTTCCTGTCCTTCCTGTTTATTGACTTCGCTGTTTACATGCCAGTGCCAGCATTAATTAAGGTATCTGGCCGGTTCAGGCCTGCTTCAAGAGTTTCAAGGACCTCAAGACCTCGATCAGCCTCTCCTTGTTTGCCTGGCTCATTGGGGCAAGGGGCAACCTGACCTCTGGCGAGGATATGATCCCCATCTCTGCCAATGCCGTCTTTGTCGGGACCGGATTCGTCTCAAAGAAAAGGGCTTCAAACAAGGGGAACAACTTGAAATGGAGCCTCCTTGCCTTGTCAACATCGCCCTTGAAAAATGCATTCATCATGTTGGCCATTTCCTTTGGCATGAGGTTTGAGGCAACAGAGATTACACCTTTTCCTCCTACCGCCAGGGTAGGAAATGCGGTAAAATCATCACCTGAAAGCAGTATGAAATTCCTGGGACAGAAGCGGATAACGTCCGTCACCTGCTTGAGACTGCCTGTTGCCTCCTTTATGCCGATAATATAGCGGTTCTTGGCACACCGGGCCACTGTCTGGGGAAGCATGTTGACGCCTGTACGCCCAGGGACATTGTATAGTATCATTGGAAACTTGCACTCGTTGGCCACGGTAATAAAGTGCTGGTATAATCCCTCTTGGCTGGGCTTGTTGTAATAGGGTGTTATTACCAGGGCAGCGTCTGCTCCTGCCTTCTTGGCATGGTGCGTGAGCATGATGGTCTCAGCAGTGGAATTGGAACCTGTACCTGCTATTACAGGAATCCGTCCATTTACTGTCTCAACCGTGAGCTCAACGACCTTCATGTGTTCCTCGTGGCTCATGGTCGCAGATTCGCCTGTGGTGCCGCATGGGACAATACAGTGGGTTCCTGCCTTTATATGCCACTCTATCAGCCCCTTGAGACCTTCCTCATCGATCTTGCCGTCTTTAAAGGGGGTAACTATGGCAACTATTGCTCCCTTGATCTCGTTTTTCGAAGACTTCCTGGTATTTTTCCTGGTATTGCTGGCCTTAGTTCGGCATGCCATTTTTTCCTAAACCTCCCTTTTCCTTTTTCATCAAAGAATATCTGCTCCAAGGCATATGCCCCACGTAGCTGCCCCGGGCTTGAAACCATATAAATTGCGGCACAGAAAAAGACCGGTGGCTATTACAATCCCTGTTTCCAAGACCCTGGAAAGGATAATTCACTATGCGGATGAAATCAAATCCTCATTAAACCAGCTGTCGTTATCTTTAACCCAAACGGTCATGGCAGGGCATCCTGCCATGAAGCTTCGGGGTTAAACATCAACACTGCTGCCTGATCCTGTCGGACAGGCCCCTTGTAAGCTCAAGGGCCTTGACGGCAAGCTGCCTTTTCAGCAGGCCTGTCCCACAGCTTGGCGTGATAAGGCATTGTCTCTCTACAGCCTTTTGCTCTGTCCCCAGCATTGCCACCTGCCTTTTCCAGAGGGAAAACAGGGAATCCACGCTCTCCTGCTCCAGGTCCTTTTCATTTAGAGTGGGCACAATGCCCCATGCCAGGACACCACCCCTTTCCAGAAAGCCAAGGACGTGTTTCTTGAAGAGAAGAAGCTTTTCAAAATAGCTGTAGGCATCAAAACTGAGTATATCAAGGGGCGTGTCGAGCACCAGGGACCAGTCTGTATTGGCGCAGACGTGTATGCCACAGATGCCTCCCGCGTCCCTGATCTCACTCAACGCCTCACTGATATCATTGACTGCATCCTGCCTGGTAATCCCAACCA
>JALVQQ010000085.1:0-930 GCA_027025395.1 Deltaproteobacteria bacterium
TGAGCCGGCCTTCCCCCCCATGGTTCCGGACAGGGGGCAGGCGCAAGGAATCCATGCATCCAGCCAGACCGTGCCTGACGAGTCTCCGGGGTCGTCAGGCCTGGAGCCGCTTCCCATGGAAATGGTCGGCGCTGCCGCATCGCGCGCTGAAGAGCAGGAGACGCGGGAAAAATCCCGGGAGGCAAAGGCCAGCGGCAAGCCTGCGGCAGGCAGCGGCGGCAGGACGGCTGAAGCATCAGGAAAGGCAGGCAAGGCATCGGAGCCTGTCAAAAAAACAAAGACGGCGCAACCGGAAAAGGCTTCCCGGGCCGGCCCAAAAAAGGTCAGGAAGAAGGAAGTTCGGGGAAAGCATGTTCCAAGGACCTATTATGTGCTTCAGATCGCCTCTTACCGGGACGGCGACCGCGCTGAGCGAGAGGCCCGGCGCTGGCGCAAAAAGGGCATAACCGCACAGGTGTCAAAGGTATCCCTGGGGAAAAAAGGCGTATGGTACAGGGTCTATCTGGGACATTATAAAACAGCCCGGGAGGCAAAGGCAGGTTCAAAGCGTCTGGCCAGAAAAGAGGGGATCAGGTCGTATGTAGTGCCGTTGAAGTTATAGTTGCGCCTGGTCAATTGAAATGCCTATAGCCGGGGATGCCGTGCCTCCTGGCCGCACACGAGCCGTTGCGTCGTTCAGGCCATTGAAGATATGGTTGACGTGGATGTTCGTGGCGAAGAATCAGGAAATGCTGTTTCAGTTGAAAGACAACGTTGCCGTCCGCAAATTTGCCCTTGGCCTGCGGGTCTGCAACGTGTGCGGCATTTGACCATGAATGTTTGCGATTGACCGGCTGACCAGTGTCTGCCGGCGGTGCCGTACTGATATATTAAAAGATTTTTCCAGGAGTATAATTTATGACTTGCGCCTAATTGTCCCGTGTTCTCAAA
>JALVQQ010000085.1:940-17729 GCA_027025395.1 Deltaproteobacteria bacterium
TTCTCAAACTGCTAGACCGGACGGGCTGGCCGCTTTCATGTCTTCTTGCAAAATTCCTGAAAAATTCCACATTATTTCCGTGTGCTGATCTCGCAGGTTTCTGCTCCAATGATTCAGAAAGCTACAATTAATGATGTAAAAGATATTCATGCGCTCCTTTCGGATTTTGCCAGCCGGGATCAGTTGCTTCCCCGTTCGCTCAGCGAACTTTATGAGCATTTGAGGGATTATGCTGTTTGCAGGGACAGCAACGGCCAGGTTGTCGGTACTGTTGCCTTGAGTATCTCATGGGATAATCTTGCAGAGATTCGCTCCCTTGCCGTTCAGGAGGCAAGGCAGAGGGAGGGTATCGGGCGCATGCTGGTGGAGCACTGTCTTTCCGATGCCGTTTCGCTTGGGATTTTCCGTGTATTTACCTTGACGTATCAGTTGGATTTTTTTGAAAAACTTGGCTTCAGGAGGGTTGACAAGGGGGTTCTTCCTCACAAAATCTGGGCTGACTGTGTTAAATGTCCCAAATTCCCGGACTGTGACGAGACCGCAATGCTGATAGAGCTGCAAGCAGATACAGGAGAGTTTTCACGGGTTCACTTATAACTTACGTTCAATCTCAGATAAAAGCTGGAAAATAAAGTTTATGATAGGAAATCTCTTACAGAAGGTCTTTGGTACCAGGCATGACAGGGAGGTCAGGAAGATAAGGCCCCTTGTTGAAAAGATTAATGCGCTTGAGCCTTCCATATCCGCGCTGTCGGATACGGAGCTGCAGGCAAAGACACCCGAATTCAAGGAACGCCTTGAAAGGGGCGAGACCCTTGACAGTCTCCTGCCCGAGGCATTTGCCGTGGTTCGCGAGGCAGGAAAGAGGGTGCTTAACATGCGGCACTACGATGTGCAGCTTGTCGGCGGCGTTGTGCTGCACCAGGGCAAGATTGCCGAGATGAAAACCGGTGAGGGCAAGACCCTTGTGGCCACGTTGCCGGTATATCTCAACGCGCTCACGGGCCGGGGTGTGCACGTGGTAACTGTGAATGACTATTTGGCAAAGCGCGATTCCCAGTGGATGGGGCAGATTTACAGTTTTTTGGGGCTAAGCACCGGAGTGATTGTTCACGGTCTTGATGACGCGGAACGCAAGGCCGCGTATCATGCGGATATCACATACGGGACCAATAACGAGTTCGGGTTTGATTTCCTGCGTGACAACATGAAATACTCCCTGGATGACATGGTCCAGAGGGATTTTTACTATGCCATAGTTGACGAGGTGGACAGCATCCTTATTGATGAGGCCCGTACACCTCTGATAATCTCGGGGCCTTCCGAAGATTCAACCGATCTTTACTACCGCGTCAACAGTATTATTCCATCTTTGAAAAAGGAAGTTCACTATACGGTGGATGAAAAGGCCCGCACTGCTACCCTTACCGACGAGGGGGTTGCGCTTTGTGAAAAGATGCTCGGGGTGGAGAACCTGTACGATCCGGTAAATACAGAACTGCTGCATCACGTTCAGCAGGCCCTCAAGGCCCATGCCCTGTTCAGGCGGGACGTGGATTACATAGTCAAGGACGGTGAGGTGATAATCGTTGATGAATTCACCGGCCGAATCATGCCAGGAAGGCGTTACAGTGACGGGCTGCACCAGGCCCTTGAGGCAAAGGAGGGTGTGAAGATAGAGAGCGAGAACCAGACCCTCGCATCAATCACCTTTCAGAATTTTTTCCGCATGTATGAAAAACTTGCAGGGATGACCGGCACGGCGGATACAGAGGCAGCTGAATTCAAAAAGATTTACAACCTGGACGTGGTTGTCATACCCACGGCCAAGCCCATGATCCGCATTGACCATCCTGATGTGGTTTTCCGCACTGTTGAAGAGAAGTTCAATGCAGCGGCACGGGAAATAAAGGAGCTTCACAAAAAGGGACAGCCTGTGCTCGTTGGCACCACCAGCGTTGAGGATTCCGAGCGGTTGTCTGAAAAACTGAAACGGATGGGCGTGCCCCACGAGGTCCTTAACGCCAAGTATCACGAGCGGGAGGCTGAAATCGTCGCTCACGCCGGTGAGAAGGGAATGGTGACAATCGCCACCAACATGGCGGGCCGCGGTACTGATATTGTTCTTGGCGAGGGGGTGGCCGAGCTTGGCGGTCTCCATATCCTGGGTACCGAGCGCCACGAGTCACGCCGCATAGATAACCAGCTGCGCGGCCGTTCAGGAAGACAGGGTGATCCAGGCTCGTCCCGTTTCTATCTTTCGCTTGAGGATGACCTCCTGCGTATTTTCGGCTCGGACCGGATTGCCGGCCTCATGGACAAGCTTGGCATGGAGGATGGAGAGCCAATCGAGCATTCCATGCTTTCAAAGGCCATAGAGAATGCCCAGCGCAAGGTCGAGGCCCATAACTTCGAGATACGCAAACACCTGCTTGAATATGATGACGTAATGAACAAGCAGCGTGAGGTAATCTACAGCCAGCGCAAACAGATCATGAAGGGTGAAAATCTCCGGGAGGACATAATGTCATTCCTGGAGGATATTGCGGACGCCCTTGTCGAGACCTATGAGGATGAAAAGGCGCCTCCAGCAGAATGGGACTGGGACGGGCTTGAAAAGCGTCTGCGCGGACAGTTTGCTCTTGAGCTTGGTCTTGATGATAAAGAGCGCGAGGCCATGAATGCCGAGGGGCTCAGGGAGCATCTGCTTGAGCTTTTCAGAAAGGCTTATGAGGCGCAGGTGGAGCTGTTCGGACCGGAAGAGATGGCCAGCGCCGAACGCTTTCTTCTGCTCCAGGTCCTGGACGGGTTATGGAAGGATCACCTGCTTAACATGGATCATCTCCGCGACGGTATCGGGCTCAGGGGGTATGGCCAGAAGGACCCGCTTCAGGAGTACAAGCGGGAGGGCTTTGAGATGTTCATGGATATGATCCAGCGTTTCAGGGAGGAGAGTGTAAGCCTGCTTCTGCGAATAGTGCCAATGCGGCAGGAGGAGGTGGATGCCCTGGAAGAGAAGCGCCGCAGACAGCAGGAGAGAGAGCTGAGCATGAATCGCGGCGAGGAGGGGACAAAGCCCAGACCGGTCAGAAGAAAGGAAAAGAAGGTGGGCCGGAATGAACCCTGTCCGTGTGGCAGCGGAAAGAAATACAAAAAGTGCTGTGGCAGAACATAATGGCGGGAGACGCAGGGATATGGCAGGGTTAAGAGTCAGGGGGTTTCGCGGAAACGCCGTTGCCGCGGGCATAAAGTATGAGGACAGGCTTGATCTCGGTCTTGTCGTGTCAGATGTGCCCGCGGTTTCAGCGGCGGTTTTTACCAGGAATGTGGTCAAGGCCGCACCTGTACTTGAAGGCATCCGGCACATGAATGGCAGTGACAGCCGGATAAGCGCCATTGTGGTAAACAGCGGCAATGCCAATGCCTGCACCGGGCAGCGCGGCTTGGATGATTACAGGGCCGTATGCGGTCTGGCAGCATCACTGCTGGGTATTCCCGCAGGCAGGGTGGTGTTCTCATCAACCGGAGTCATTGGGGCGCCCCTGCCTGTGGAACGTTTTGAAAAGGCCATTCCCGGTTTGGTCAAGGGGCTTTCCGGTACAGGGCTGGATGCGGTGGCGCGGGCAATCCTCACCACTGACACATGTCCTAAAACCGCCACCAGGCGTGCTGTCGTTGATGGCGTTGAGATAACCCTGGCGGGCATGGCCAAGGGGGCCGGCATGATAGCTCCATCCATGGGCCCGCCCCAGGCCACAATGCTTGCCTTTATAATGTCAGACGCCTCGGTTGAACAGACGTGGTGGCAGGAGGCACTGGAGAGGGCTGTTGAAACAAGCTTCAACCGCATCACCGTGGACGGGGATACCAGCACAAACGACACTGTTTATGCCCTTGCCAACGGCACGGCTGGAAATGCTCCTCTGAAGGCGGGCAGCTCCGGAGCCGGCGCCCTTGAGGCCCTGCTTCATGAACTCCTTCTTGAGCTTGCCATGCAGATAGTGAGGGACGGCGAGGGGGCTACCAAGTGTGTGGCCATTCATGTAAAGGGCGCTGGCAGTGACGCATCGGCCCTTGCGGTTGCAAGAACCGTGGCGGACTCCCCGCTGGTGAAGACCGCTTTTGCCGGCGAGGATCCTAATTGGGGGCGTATCCTTGCAGCGGCCGGGAGATCCGGGGTGGGCTTCGTGCCTGAAAATGTAAATCTGTGGATAGGTGATGTGCAGATAGCGGCGTCCGGCATGGGGACCGGGGCAGGACAGGAAGCTGCCGCGTCTGCGGTCATGAAACAGCGTGATTTTTCAATAGTTCTTGATCTGGGTTGCGGAGCCGGCAGCGCAACGGTTTATACCTGCGATCTGACAGAGGAATATGTCCATATAAATTCGGATTACAGGACTTAGGGGCATTCAGGAATTCTGTTTTGCCTGTGCAGCCGGGTTTGTTCCCGCATTCTCCTGAATGAGCATCCGGCAGTGGTGATCCCGGGGGCCTAATCCATTTCCTCACTCCTCCCATTCATTTTTAATCCTCTGGATAACCTTCTGTACATACTTGAGATTATCCGGAGGGCAGATGCCAAGCAGCGGCGCATCCCGCTCCACCATGTCCCCTGAATGGAAGTAAACCTTGTAGATGATCCCCGGAGTTCCCTCATATTTGAGCATGGTGTCACGTTTCATCAGGGACATGATGATGGCGTCATCCCCGGGTTTCAAAAAGATGGAAGGTTCCGCCTTCTTGTCCATCTGCGAGGCTGTTTCAGGGGGAAGGTAGTAACGGGCGCGCTGGGGGGCCGGGAAGATGGAGAGTACCTCGGTAAGTATCCGGTCAATTATCTCTTCCTTGCTCAGTCTGTGCCTGATGGTGAGAAGCAGTGTCCCCGCCTCCACAAAGCATCCCTCCAGCTCGTGCCTTATTCCTGCCACCTCTCCATTGAAGGAGGCGGTTATCCGTTTGGGATTATTTTCCCTTTCAAGCAGGAAAAGCAGGGTGCCAGGTTTGTGCAGCCACTTTCCGGAAGGCCCGAAGGTCTGCTGCCCTTCCTCCGCACGGAATTTTACAACTCCGGTATGAGGCGCCCTTATCTCATGCTCTTCATATGGATTTGATCGGTAGTGACGCAGAAGGTCATTGAGATTGATGTCCATGGCAGTCAGTTATCCTCTTTTTGCGTCAGGTTTGTCAGGCATGTCATGATAGACGTAAGCGCTCCTGCTGCGAGTGGCGCTTGGCAATCACTTGTAATACAGGTTGGGGCCACCCATGGTCATTAGGGCGTCGTGGAGATTTTTTCTGAAATCACGCCTGTCCCAGATTCCCTGTATATGTCCCCGTCGCAGCGCGTTCCTGGCGCTGTGATAGTCAGGAGGCACATCCTGCCCGGTGGTTTCCCGTATGACCCTGGGCCCGGCAAAACCAATACGGGATGACCTGATGCCTACCTGGTATGGAGAACATCCCAAAAAGCTTGCAACCGGCCCTGCATAGGAGTTGTTGTCGTAAACTACGATGTAAAGCCCACCGCTGTCTACATATTCCCTGACGGCCATGGTGCAGCGCGGCATCTGGATAACACCCAGTGTTCCTTCCTGGATTCTGATTCCGCCAGTGGTGTGGATATAGGCAAGGAACGGGCGTCGCCGGGTCCGGGCAAGGTCACAGGCCCTGAGAAATTTTTCTCCCTCTGCGCTGCCCACGGTTCCGCTCCTGAAGTTGCTGTAGAGCATGGCAACAACGATTTTGACGCCAAGCACACTGGCCTTGAAGGTTATTATTCCGGAACGCCTTCCTGTTCTCTGCATATCCCTGTTTAGCCTTGCATCAAGGCCCTCGAATTTCAGCGGGTTGCCTGAGACAATGTGCCTGTTGAATTCCTTGACGCTTCCCCGGTCGAAAAGGTTCTGCAGATACCACTGGTATTCAAGTGGAAAGTGATGGCCGCATGTTGGGCACACCCCGCAGAATTCTCCGTACAGGTCAGGCACCCACAGGTCCATGCAGCCGTACTTTGCGGCATTGGGGCAGGTGACAGTACGGTCCTCGTTGGCAAGGGGGCTGACGTACTGTTCCCACTCCCGGCTGAAAATCGACGTATGCTGGTTTTCGTCCGAAAGGAGCCTCTGCTCCCCGTCAGGCCCTGAGAGAAAGTCAACGGCCGCCTTGACCGGCTCGGTGATTTTGGCCAGGAACGCCGCCCCTTCGCCGGTTACCTCTTCAAGAACCTTCTGGACGTTTTTCTTGTGGGGTTTCAGCAATCCGTATTTTATTTCATAGTAGGTGCGGGTTATGGTTTCACGGGTCTTGTCCCTGAGTTTATGGAGGTCAATAAGGGATTCCTTCTTGAGTTCCGTGTAGCCCTGACCCATGCTCCGGTATTTCCTGGACCTGTTTTCAAGAAGCCTTTCTGTTTCCTTTTCCGAAAGCCGCCAGGGTATGTGCACGTCAAAGGTGTCGGATGACCCATAATCCTTTGCAATCTGTTTCTTGAGCGCGTATGCCCGGAACGTGCGGAAACTCTTTGTCCTGAGCACTACCTCGTCAGTCGCCCTGATCATCTCGAAACGCAGGCGCCTGAAGAAGTCATAATCATCCTTCCGCGCGCCAAGGGGCGGCTCGTGGACGATCCGGTCAATGGTGCCCAGCCCAAGATTGTCCCTGGCCGTCATCTTGAGCTGCCTTGCGCACTTCTCAACCAGTTCCCTCGGGACCTTTCCGCCCTCCCTGATCTTGCCTTCAATGGCCGCGGCCCCTTCGGGTGATATCACCGAGTAGTAGCCGTGAGACGCCATGAGCCGGAAATCCGCAAGGCCTATCGCCTCTGCCCCGCCGGATCCGCCCTCGGAGATGAAGGAGACCGTGGGCACTTCGAGTTTGCACATGGCATAGATGTTCCGCGCTATTTGCTGTGCGGCTCCTGGGAAATCTTCAATAGGGTATGAGCCTGGAGTGAATATAAGGAAATGGATCGGAATGCCTTCGGTTTCCGCCACCTTCATGTAGCGCAGCGCCTTGTCGTTTCCCCAGGGCTTGGCGCAGCCGCCGTTGCGGTATTCTTCACCCATGCCCTTTTCATGGCCGATTACCATGACCTGGTGCTTGTGGATTCGTTTCTTTACCCGTCTTGATATGGTTGCCCGCGCCACAACAATGGCGGGATCAATATTACAGTCCTCTTCGCCGCCAAGTTCGGTAAAACTGTCATAGACGTTTTCAAGAATATCCTGGAGCGTGAAACGCTGAACACTGCGCACGATATTCACCATGCGCGCAGGGGTGATTTCCCTTGCCGCCCGGTCTTCAAGAATGGAAATGCGGTCTTCAAGCATTAGCATGCGCTTGAAGAGTTCCTTTTCCGGCAGATCAAATATGGCGTTTCTGACCTGCTGAACCTCTTCGAGCAGTTTTTCAAGGTCGAACCAGCTGCCATCGCCAATAATATCAATAAGGTAGGTGATGCGCGATGCGAGCTGGGAAAGAAACTGCCCGCTGTCTGCTATATGTTTGTGTAGAGTATCAGTCATATACCGCCATGCTTTCTCATGGTTGAAACAGGTCAAGTCTGTCCGGCCCGGTACAGTATCCGGTACAATTGATGCCTGCCGCCGGGGCTGACGTACATTGCAGGTTGCCTGGCGAGGAGCAAGTGGTGTTCATCCTGATCAGAACCGCAGCACGTCGTCAAGCCTGTCATACAGATACGCAAGGTTGGTGATGACAGGTTCACCCTTTGCGTTATGGCCCTCAATGTTGGAGCCGAGCAGGAATTCTCCGGCCCTCTCGACAGCCTCCCCGGTATCCTTGCCCCATATTATTGCAAGTGCAAGGTTAGGGTCATATTCAGTAGGAATGTTGTAGGGCTTGTCAGCCGGTACATGGGAGTAGAGCCTTGCCCAGGGCCGCTGCGGAAACTCGAACCTTGTTATCGTGCCGCACCAGGGGGCGAAGCCCCGCTTGACATCTTCCGCTACAATGCGAAGTTCAATGCTGGTCCCCTCAAAATAGATGTCTTTCTGGGTGAAACCCAGTTTTTCGCCAAGGGCCGTGCGTATCTGTTCCCGGATGAGGTTTACCGGTGTGTCTTCTCTCCCCCTGATGCGCGAAATACAGGCTGAAATTTCATTTTCCACCTGTATCCTGGTGTTGACCTCCAGCAGGTAGGGGCGGCCGTCACGGGTAACTACCCACTCCCATGTGCCGGCACTGTCATAACCTACCTCTCTGGCCAGGTTGACCGAGTGCCCGGTTATGTCCTTGAGGACCCTGAGGCTGTCAAAGGAGTAGTCCCATACCTCAGGGTCAAATCCCGGCGCGACCTCGACTCTCTTCTGTCTTCCTGTGCTTTGAATGGTGCAGTTTCTGGTGCCGAAATGGGTTACTGTGCCGTGCCTGTCGCAAAGGAGCTGTACTTCGATGTGCTGGTAGTCCCTGAGGCACTGTTCTATGAGTACCCCCTCATCTCCAAACTGCCTTTTGGCATAGTTCTGGATTCTGCGGTAAACCCGCCTGAAGGTGTCAAGATGCTGCACCTCTTCTATCCCCATGCCGCCGCCGCCTGCCGATGCCTTGACCAGCACCGACGGCGCACGTATGCCCTGCTCCCGCTGTTGAAGGAACAGTTCTTCGGCAAGCGCCTCGGCTTCTATTTCACTGTAAATGGGAGAATCAGAGCCGGGAATGACAGGTATTCCTAAGGATTTGGCCACCTTCTTGGTGTTGATTTTGCTGCCGAGGTCCCTGATTACCTCCCACCTCGGGCCTATAAAGGTTATTGGCCTGGTCCTCATGGTGGCCCTGCGGGCAAAGCGGAAATTTTCAGAGAAGAAACCGTATCCAGGATGTATGGCCGTTGCACCAGCCTGGTCGGCCACGGCGAATATTTCATTCGGGTCCTTGTAGCTTGCTATGCGGTAGGTGCGCTTGCCCGGCCCCTTTTCCCTGGCGCGCCGAACGTGGAGAGATTCCCTGTCTTCATGCGTGTAAACCACTATGTAGTCGCACCCGAGGTCCTCACAGGCCATCATTATGCGGATGGCTATTTCCCCCCGGTTTGCTATGAGTATCTTTTCTTTTTTCATAAGGTCTCCGGTACCGGAATTTTATAATTGATAAGCCGTAATGCGTCAATCAGAGGGGAAAGGGCAGGTAAAGGGGCAGCGCACGCTGCGCCTGGAGCATGAGGCTCATTGACTCGGCCGGTTCAGGGTTTGCCGCAGGCGCACGGAAGCTCTGCTATGGGCGGCTACTCCATTGCCGCCGGATGCATACTGGAGATCAGTTCCTTTCTGCCGGCACGGTCTGTACAAAGGCCCCGTATTTCTTGACCTCTTCAAGGCGGCAGCTCCAGAGGAGTTTCCCGTTGTGGACAGTAATGTCCGGGCATGAATCGCACATATCCTGCCTGCCGTCCGGTTCAAAGTTCACAGGCTGAATGATCATGATACTCTGAAGATATGCGGGCTTCAGCAGCCTGGCCGGTTTTTTTAGAAACCTCGCAAGGATTTTCCTCATTCCGCCGTCGAGAACAGCGCCCGCAAAGGCCGAAAGCCTCCCCCTCGCCATGCTCCCTGGAGAGCCATAGGCAAGATAGGTGCCTGTAAACAGATGCTTGAAAACCTGTACAGCCTCAATAAATCTTGGTGTTACATATCCCAGGGAATCCCCTTCCTGTACTATCCGGTTTGCCAGCAGCCACTTGAGGGAGTCGGGATTGGCGGTTCCGTTAAGATAGGCGCACGGTTCGTAGACCGGGTCGGCTTCACGGATTTTTTCGACCACATCCGGCGCCATAAGTGCCCTGCTTCCTCCCCATTCGGTCTCCTCATAGGTATCTATATCAATTTTCTGCCCGTTGGCATAAAAGGTGAAATTTCCGGTAAGTTCCGGTGATCTGAAGAGGATAAATACCATGGTGTGAACAATATCCGCGTGTACGGCGGCCCATTTCACCATTGAAGGCACTTGGTCAAGGGTATTTTCCGATATTGTGGCGTTAAACGAGCAGGAAAGTCCCCCTGCATCCGCAAGCATGCGGGCGTATTTAAGCCTTGTTTCATTGAGATCGGCCTCTGTGGCGGCATTGATACCCGGACGCCTCTGGCTGGTATCTATATGAAAGGTAAAACCGAATGCCCCTGCATCCTTGAGCCTGCCGAGAAGTTCCGGCGTCAGGGCGATGCCATTGGTGTTTATTATCGGCTTCCAGCCCATTTCCTTCACCATTGCCACAAGTTCAACAATGTGCGGATAAACCAGCGGATCGCCGCCCGCTATACTCATGCAGTCGCTCTTTCTGAGGCGTTTGAAGGTCTCAAGATCATTCCTTACCTCATCAAGGCTCTTGTGGCCAAGGCTGGCAGTATCGCGGTAGCATCCCTTGCATTTGAGGTTGCATTTTGTGGTTGGTTCAAGCCAGGAGATGCCGTTATCGGCATAATTCCAGGGGAGGCGGTAGTAATCCAGGTGATTAAGTTTTTGTGACATTGTTCTCTCGCATAAAAATTTTTGGTTGAGTGATGCTGACGCGCAGCCGCCGGCATGCGTGATTCCGGTACCTAAGGATACGAAGTTGCCTGCGCGGGCGCAACCCGCTTGATTACGATGAAGCCGCATGTTTTGCAAGTCAAATTTTGATGCCCGGACAGGTTTTTGCCGACCATTGCGACTCAATTGTTTTCTTGCCGTGCGGTGCGGCGGGACATTTCATTGCATGCTGGTCTCCGCAGGCAGTTGAGTGTCTGGATAACAGTTTGTTTTTGGTGAGGAATTATCGTACCTTTCTGTGTATTCAGACCACAAAGGATTTTTCTTGACGGGATTTTATGGCATCCCTGGTGTGTCAAGTCTCGGATGACTTCCCATGATAGGAATTTGGGCTTGCATATTACAGAAAAAAGGTTAGAATACAAAATGTTTTTGCTGAGTTGTAATCTTAGGGAGATTAGGTTCCAAAAAATGAAAAGGAGGGTTATATGTCACTTGAGATCTATGGCCATCTTTAAGGGCTGCAATCGTTAATGTCCTGCAGAGATCGGGTCTTTTTTAGGTTCAGGCAACAAATACTTAGGGATAGGGTTATGAAAAAAAGAAGACTGTTAAAAAAACCATGTTTCAATGGCTGCTTGCCAGGAATGTTGTTCATGGTTGCCGCGCTGTTTACGACTGTCCAGGCGCATGCCCTGGATACGGCAGTGGGCGGCATGCATATTTTCAGTTCAACAGAGTACAGGATCCAGTGGTCCAATTCACCAGACAAGGAGATGGTGAAGAAAGAGACCTCTGACCAGGATTTTTATCAGCTTATCGGCCTCGACTGGGATATTGCTGATTCGGGTTTTACTTTCAACTTCATGGGAAAGTGGTCCAAGGACCTTGATGGCACCAGCGAGGGGTCAATTTTCCAGGATTACTATGATTTCCAGAGCGGAAGGCAGCTTTTCAATCCATACTATGCCTATATCGAAAAGCGCAATCTCATGCCCAATCTGGATGTCAGACTGGGGCGTCAGTATGCCTACGGAGCCGAGACCGTACAGTTTGACGGCGCATGGTTCCGCTCGGACAGGCAGTTCGTGGACTGGCTGGCGGTAGAGGCCTATGGCGGAATCCAGGCCCAGACCTACAGCAACCTGAACAGGGACGGCATTGCAGGCGCAAACATAGAGCTTTACCCGGCAAGGAATCTTATTGTCCATCTTGACGGAACATTCTATAAAGAAAATTCGCTTGAGTTTTACGCTGACTGGAAGCCCGTTGAGTGGCTGACAGCAGATGCCCACTGGGGGCTTATTAACCTGCGTAACCGCTTTATGTCTATAAATCTTCAGGGTGACTGGAGAAAGACAGGCACCACCCTCCAGCTCAGCTTTCTTACCCATTTCAAGAACAACACCGTGCAGGATTACATGTTTGACTACCAGTCGCCATTTGTGGATCTGGGCAAGGACATCAAGAATTTCTACCTGCAGCGGGAGCAGGGCTACTATGACTCCCATATCTCCCTGACCCAGGCAATTCCCGGGATACACGGAGTTACGTGTTTCTTCCGCTACGGCAGACGCGACCTGATGGATAACAGCGGTGAGAACCTCTATAACACCGATTATCAGTCCATCACGGCTGGAGTGAATCTTGACGATATTTTCGGCCTTCACGGTTTCCATTATACCTTCGGCTTCTCGAAGTGGTGGGAGGACAGGAACAAGTTCAGCAATGGCCGAAAGCTTTACGAGGCTACATCAATGTCATGGTTCATGGATTTACGTCAGCGTCTGTTTGAGAAAATCGAGATTGCAGGCGGATTCTACTTCAAGGATGAGGACGTAAACGCCATGATCGAGGGCGAGGCCGCTCATCACTACTATGCCTCGGTGAAGTACGAGGTGTTTCATGCCGCCTGGGCTGAGCTCAAGTATGAGTATGAACGTGATGACTATTACAAGGAATTCGGTATCAGCGATATCAATTCCCTTACAGCGTCTTTTAACGTTCGTTTCTGATTGGGGGGCCAGAGATACATGAGGAAAATCACAATGTACGGTTACCACAAGAATAAGACGGTATTGCTCCTGGCGTTAATGTTCCTGGCGGTGCTGGCTCTTGCCGGCTGCAAGGAAGAAGATGCCAAGCTGGTTTTCAATCACGAGCTCCATGTGGTTGATAACGAGATGAGCTGCGATACATGTCACGCCGCCGGAGAGGATGGAAAGATGGAGAATCCTTCCATGGATACCTGCGGTGAGTGTCATGAGATAGATGTTGATAACCCATCGGACGACTGCCTCCAGTGTCATACAGTCAAGGGGGTTAAGGAAGATTACGATACTTCAGAGTCGGTGCCCGAGGTTCCGGAGAGCTATGAAGACGTAATATTCAGCCACGAGTTTCACGATGGCATAGAGTGCAGCGAGTGCCATGAAGGCATTGACAAGGCCGGCGAGCTTTCAGATCTCAAGTGGCCTGAGATGACAACATGCCAGAAGTGCCATAACGGTGATGACGCTCCTTCCGAGTGCTCTGCATGCCACAAGGTGCTTAATGAGGAAAAGGCTCCGGAGAGCCACGAGGGCGATTGGGCCGTAAGGCATGGGCGCGAGAGCAGGTTCACCAAGACCTGTACCTACTGTCACGGCGCCAGCGGGAAGTTCTGCCAGGACTGCCACCAGACCCAGAAGCCAAGGGATCATATCTTCAACTGGAAGACAACCCAGCACGGTGAAGAGGCCACACACAACAGGAATCTCTGCAATACCTGTCACGTTGCATCATACTGTGCTGACTGTCACCACAGCCAGAAGCCAATCAGTCATGCAAGGGCAAACTGGATGACCTATACCCGTGAGAACGGACATGCCGAAGAGGCCTACAGGAACTTCAGAAGCTGCAATGTGTGTCATACCCAGGGCGATTGCCAGGCGTGTCACCAGACGATCCAGCTCAGGCGTAAAAAATGATTATGGTGCGCAATATACAGGCAATAAACCCCCATTTTTATGGGGATAGGGATAATTTTTTAAAAAAAGGGAGGTTTATCTGATGTCAATGAGACTGACAACAATGAAAACGGCGGTAATTGGCCTCATTGCCGGTCTTGTGTTTCCAGCCCTTGTACTGGCGCACCCGGCAGTGCAGTTGCTGGACCGCAACGGGCAGCCTATCATCAACCAGCTTGATGATGCTGATACCATCACTGCGGCCAATGGTTCTGTTTACAAGAAGGGGCCTGCTTACAGCCCGAAGATGACATGCGGAAAGTGCCACGACTACCAGGCGGTAACAAGGGCCTATCACTTCCGTGAAGGAGTCGGGCCTAATGGCCAGGTCGTCAACGACCAGTGGAGCGACATGAACAACGACGGTACTCTTTACAGGTACCTGGCCAATGCGTACGGCCATCTTCTGTCACCTGGCCAGTACGGCGCGTGGTGACCTCCCTCTTACCGCCAGTTGGCGGCTAAGAGCCAGAGAGGAAGCGTAAAAGACCCATTCACTTCAGAAGGAAAGCCATATTTCTTTGACCAGGGCACATTCGACCAGCTGGGTGTGTGCTACTCATGCCACCCGGGCGGCGGCCCTGCAGAGGGGATTGTACAGCCTGATGGAACTGTAACCCCCTACGATGATCCTTCACTGCAGCCAACTCATACCTATGACCGTGATTTCTACTCCTACGGTCCGGATGTAATGAGCAATGCCCTTAACAGCGGCAGGAGCATTGAGGAGACAGTCGCCGCAAGCGGGGAGCCCAAGAGGGTTGACTGGCAGAAATCAGGAGTTATGGAGGCAGACTGTCTTTTCTGTCACATAGATCCGGAGGGAAGTTACAAGTACACCGCCGCGGATGGCTTCAAGGTCCAGACCTTCCGCCCCCGTCTTATGATCTTTGCACGCAGGGACGAGGCGGGAGCCGCCCAGGTTATATCACTGGGCATGGCCATTGACGATGGTCTCAGGGCCAGCACGGCCTTTGCTTACACCAACCCTGCCCAGCGTATGTCGCGGCCAACCCCTCTCTTCACGCTTGCGCGCCTTCCCAAGGAAAATGTTGGCGAGATGATGGAGATGTGGGTGAACGGGCTCAAAATGCTTGAAGAGCAGGGAATCAACCTTCCTTATGCACTTTATGCCCCGCCTGAGGTTGTGCCTGGAATATGGGGCCAGCATGGGATTAAACCTGAATTCTGCGCAAATCCGGCAGGCCCGGCTGATGAAATGCAGAGGCTCATGGCCGCCAAGCCCGCGCTTGACCAGATGTTCGCCGGTTTCCTGGAGTACATGAAGGCAAACGGGTTCCTGCCCCCTGAAGCAGGAATGGGCGACATGATGCAGATGTTCTTCAACGATTTCATCTATGCCTACCAGATAAAGTGGCCAATGGGTTCCCTGGTCCAGGTGCCTTTCCCTCTGAGGGGATACAAGACAGGCGCCTTCTACTCTGACTGGGATAATGCGGATGGCTCCGTGCGTGATTATCTGCGTGCCCCGGTTATCGAGGGGGATGCTGTTCATGGCCAGGGAGTAGGCGGAGAGGGTGTGCCCTACTCAGGTCTGGTTGGCCAGGGATATGGTGCAATGCTCTATGCGGTCGGAAGGGCCATGCAGGGCGATCCAACTTATATGCGGCCTGATGGTAATCCTGATATCTCAAAGGTCATGGCGGACATGCAGAGCGGCGCGATTCCTGCCGAGCATGTTCCCGTTACAATGAGGCAGTACCTGCCTGGCTTCTTCAGCTACATGCCAACCGCGAATCTTATGGGCATTGACCTTAATGGTGATAACGCGCCTCTGACCTATGTCCAGCTGGTCAGAAACGGCGACGACTGGGAGGCAAAGGCCTATTACAACACTGGCGATCTGGGTGACGGCTCCATTCGCATTGAAATGTTTGGTGGGCCGGACGATGTCGAGTCTCCAAAGTGGGTCAAGGTCTGTGGCCAGTGCCATGCGATGACACAGGACCATGGAAACAGTGAGTGGACCCGCGTAAGGCTCTATAATCTCGGTATGGGCGCTGACTGGGTCAAGAACGGCAGGTTCGTCAACATTACTGATAATGAAGAAGCACCAGGTTACGAGGTTCATCTCTCAGGCGGCAAGATGGGATGTGGCAGCTGTCACCTCCGCACCGCCGGTGATGTTGAGACCAAGCATAACTTCCTCAAGGGCACCGATACCGCCCACATGGTAAGGAATGATCTTGACAACAATCCCAAGCCCAAGTCATGTGAGTACTGTCACCTCTACGGGGGAGACCTGAATGCGCCAAATCCGGCCTATGCACACGAAGAGAAATTCGGTGAGAATACAGGCAGGCACCTGGCGGCAATCGACTGTGAGGTATGTCATATACCCTACAGGCGTACATGGCGGTTCCGCGCCTTTGATGACACACTTGGTTATTACGGTAACTTTGACAACAGGTTCGGTTTCAACGTGCTTCCCGGAGGCGATGGCACCATGATGGCGTTCCCGCCCGAGTATGCCATATCACCGGTTTATGGCGTATCTCCCGGGTACGGAATACCTCACTTCCACATGGTGGCGCAGCACATTGACGCGGACGGCTCCGGCCAGATAGTGCCTATGGATTACGTAAGCCAGATGGTTGACTACTTCAACCTGAACGGCGAGGCAGATCCGGGGCGCATTGTCAATGGCATGCCTACCAACATGAAGTTCGACTTCTGGAAGTATTTCTATCAGATGTCACTCCAGCAGGCTCAGCAGATGGGCGTTCCCGTCTCCTTCAATCCGGAGAATGATCACGAGAACTTCCCTCCGCTCTACTATGCCAATGGCAGGAACGGTTATCCACAGATAACAATCGGCAATCCGATAACCATTCTCACCTGGGTCGATGTCAATCCCCAGCCTGACCATGACATGAGCGATATCGCCTACGGCGGAGCAAAGGTTCTCTATCTCAGGGAGATCAATGCGGCCATCGACAAGTTCTGGATGCCGGTTGCTTTGGGCAGGATCTCACCTCAGGACCTTGCCGCCATTCCTGCAAATGATCCAGGCTATGCAGCCAATCCCTACGTCGGAAAGATAGTGCTCAAGGACAGCGGATATGTCATCTTTGACCATACAGGCGACATGTATCCTGACCTGTGGTGGCCTGAAGACGTAAGGGCAATGCAGGAGGCCCTGACCAAGGTCCTGAAGGCAGAGGGTGAAACCGATCCCAAGCCAGTGCTCTTCATGGCTGCCCACTACTTCTCTGATTCTCATGGCGTGCAGCCCAAGGAGAAGGCGCTTGGTGCGCAGAGCTGTAATGACTGTCATG
>JALVQQ010000086.1 GCA_027025395.1 Deltaproteobacteria bacterium
CTGGCACTGTTTTTCCCCCCGGCCCTTGACTTGTCCTTCCCGTGCCTCTCATCTTCTTCAGCCTGGGGCAGTGGAGGCAGGTCAATCCAGCCAGGCTCAAGCCATTTTGCAAGGAACAGCTCCTTTTCACCTGCTGCATACAGCACGGAACCACCAGCCTCAACCGCAGCTGCATCCACCACGCCTACCAGGGGTTCCCTGTCCCATCTCCCGGCGGCAGCCAGGGCCTTCTCACGGTCAGGCCACAAAACGATCCACTCCCTGTCTGCTGATACACGAACCCCGTGGGCAAGAACATGGGCGTGTGCCCTTCTCCGGACCGGCAGATACAGAACCGGAGGCGCAGCCACTACGGTAAATTCCAGGAGGCCTGGATACTGGAATTCAGGAAGCGCCCTTACCTTCCGGCCGGACAGCTCCATACGCTTGGGCCTGTACAGCTCAAAAAACTGAACAAGGCCACGGACGGAAAGAGAGCGGAAGGCATCTCCCTGCATCAACGCCCAATGGAGATCCTTTATTTTAATCCAGCCTTCACTGTCAGGCACAATGCCATATTCAAAGGGATTTCGTGCAAGAATTGCAAACAGAAGTTTTGAAAGTTTTTTCTGATTTCTTTTGTGCATCAAACACCGGGGATGCAGAGGGGAAACGGATTGTTAACAGAATCGTCACCACTGGTTACTGTTATATCAACAGATTGTCAATAATACCCTGGCACCGCAGCAACCTGTCAAAAACCGGACAGTTCTCCTGGAAATTCTCAATACTGCCCTTCATCACGGCGCTAAACCGTTTATTTGAAATCTTGAGGACCTTTTTTACCACATCAGCAAGACGCAGCTGAAGTTCATCACTGTTTTTCATAAGAGCCGCACAGAAAAGTATCTTCTGGATTGACGAAACCGTCTTTATAAGGGCCTGTTTCTCCTGCCTGAGACGTGAAATATCATCTGGCGGCTGTATACACTCCCTAATCAGCATGGGGAGATTCCAGGCCATTGCAACCCTTACACCCAACTCGGCGGGCTGCCAGCCAACAGTGCGCTTGAAGGAGGAGCGGCTCCAGGGGAAGGTCTCTGTATTCCACAGGCGTTCGTAGGCTGCAGGCATCACACTGGCAAGCACCACATGGCCAAGAGATGCGAACATGGCGCATGGCACCGCTGCTTCGGTTTCGATAACAGACGACACTGCACCAAGCTCGCCGGCGATTTCGGATGCAAGCAGGCACATACCCATGACCCTGGCCGCAGTAACCTCTTCCTCCGGATGCAGGAGGGGGACAGACGCCACCACCTTGGAGGTATTGTCCAGGCCCAACAGCACTACCATGAAACGTATGGAAAGTATGTCCTTGCGATATGGAGAAAAAAAAGCGGAATTCATTATCCTGAAAAACCGCAGCGTAAGGCCGAAGTCTGTCAGCACTGCCCGCGCAATCGCCCGGGCATCGGCATTCCGGTCTGCGGTAAGGGCATGAACCATATTTACCGTCCTTGGCAGTGCCGGAGCCTGAAAGTCGAGCGCCGCGTCAAGAATCATCCTGCGTGATGCAAGCCTTGACTCACTTTTATCAGTTCGATGATCTCTTTCTGTCATGAAACATCGTGGGAAAAGGTATTAATCATAGCGCCCAAAATATGCAAGGGGCATACCACAGCCACTGCGGCATGCCCCTTCAAAATTACCCGCCTTAAAGACAGGTGTCTAGTGACCCTGTGTCTTCCTGGTTACAACCGTGTTTTTGAGTTCTTCGTCAACCATCTGCATAAACGGCGCTATCTTGATCCATTCAGGATTGGTAACTCCATTAATATTAGTTATGACAAGGCGTCCCTCACCCTTGCCATAGGCATTTATGAAGTCATATACGGCACCAACGACGGCCAGCTGTCCTGTATTAACAAGCCTGTCGTACTTCTTGATACAGAAATCGACCTGGTAGTCAACGTTCCTCTCGACATTGAGCAGCCA
>JALVQQ010000087.1 GCA_027025395.1 Deltaproteobacteria bacterium
CAGGTGTCATTACTCCGTGTACATGTCTATTAAAAAAGGTAAGGGAGCTCACAAAAAGGACTGCACATTCTGTCACAAGACCTATCACAGTTTTCAGCGCGGCCTTACATGGGATGAGAGGGTGCCTCACTGCCAGAACTGTCATGATCTTCCCCACGGTGACTCCAAGGAGATGAAGCAGTGTCTCAAGTGCCATACCAATGCTCATGCCCCGCTGGCAAGCCTTGACATGAAGTCCATTGAACCATTCTGCACCACATGTCACTCCCAGCAGACAAAAGAGATAAAGGACTATCCAAGCGCACACTCTGCAGTAAACTGTTCGGTTTGTCACCATGACATCCATGGTTACAGGCCGCTGTGTACAGAGTGCCATGAGAAGCCGCATACGAAATTTATTGACAATGCTTCCTGCATGGCGTGTCACAATCCGCATATGCCCACCAATATAAATTACGGTACTGATGTTCCAAATGAGGTATGTGCTGGCTGTCATGCTGATCCTGTAGAGAGAATGCAATCCACATCAGCGGCGCACGGTCGCCTTAAGTGTGTATTCTGTCATGCAGAAAAACATGGCAATATCCCTACCTGTCAGTCATGTCACTCCATACCCCACGCCAAGAAGATGATTGAAAAATTTGGGGATTGCAGTAAATGCCATGGCAATCCTCATGATCTCAACATGAAAAAATAAATCAGCGTGGAAGGGCAGTTGATGCGGTTTATACAGAAGGGGTCACAAAATGCAGAATAATAATATGAAGGCACTTGTAATATTTCTGGTCTGTCTTGCAGGCACAGCAGGGGTAGCCCTTTTGGTAAAGGGGGTGCATCACGAAGCATGCTGGTTCTGCTCCACCTCTGATTATTTTCAGAAAGGGCTTGCGCTCGCGTGCAGTGACGACGAGGCTGGAAAACAGAAGGCTCTTAAGTATATCACTACTGCTGCGGAAGATGGTTATGCCCCTGCTGATATGCTTTTTGCCCAGATATATGCAGGTGCCCTGCCTGAGCAGATCGAACCTGTATTCCCTGAGGCCACACAGTGTCTGTCCGGTTCTGTTCAACCTGATGGGGCGCAGGCAAGAAAGTACCTGGATCAGGCATCTGAATTATATGACGCCATGGCTGAAGATGCAGAGAGGGTGGAGCCAGACCTTGCCTTCCGTCTTGCAATGATGTATCTGTCACCTCCCTTTTCTGAGCATGATGATGTCTCTTCTTACAAGGCTGCAGATGTCGGACAAAAACTTCTTAAAGTGGCTGCAGAGGGTGGAAACGTTGATGCCATGCAGAAACTGGCAGCCATTGATGAGGCCTCCGATAATATGGAAGATGCTGTAAAATGGTATTCAAAGGTCTCGGAAAAGAAAAAAGATTACAGGCTCAGCCTGAAGCTTGGCGATATCTATCTCTATGGCAAAGGTGTGGCTGTTGATCATAAAAAAGCCATAGAATGGTATAAAAAAGCACAGGCTGAAATACAGGAAGCATCAGACATGGACCCGCAGGAGAAGATGCATCTCCTTGACATCCCCTCTGTAAGAATAGAGATTGCCAGCCGCCAGATTAAACGGTCAGGTGGTGAGAGCCCTGTCACAGTCAACTATGTACTGAGTGGCAACGGTGTTCATTATATCCTGAAGGTTAAAAATAAAGATGTTCAGGGTCTGATAGATGCCGGAGAGGTTATAAAGACTGAAAAAGGCATAAAGGCAGTGGTGGCCAAGGACATAAAGCTGCCTGAAGGCGCCGATAGAGAAAAGGAAGGCTTTGATTCCATGAATCAGGGGATGGAATGGGTGCTTGGACAGTGGGTTATTTCAAAATACGGAGAATCAAGGCAGTTTAACTACAGGTTGGCCAGATAGGGGCGAATTGTTCCGCCCCCGCTGATTCATTATTCCCTTCGGGATTGCAGCGTTCACCGCATCTCCTTTGTCCAAGGAGCGTCCCCGGTTTGTC
>JALVQQ010000088.1 GCA_027025395.1 Deltaproteobacteria bacterium
GTTCACACCAGACAACGCGGCAATATGGCATGGTTTGTGCTCTTTAAGGAATTTTCGCTGGACAAACTACAAAAAAGTAATTTTTTACAGGGAGGATTTCTGAAAATGGCACAAATTTCCGCAGGAGATACCGCATTTATTCTGGTGTCAGCGGCTCTGGTTCTGCTAATGACGCCGGGGCTCGCCCTTTTTTATGGGGGCATGGTCAGGGGCAAGAATGTCCTTGGGACAATAATGCAAAGCTTCATCATGATCGCCGTGGTAAGCATTGAATGGGTCTATATAGGATATACCATGTCCTTTGGACCTGACGTGGGAGGCGTAATAGGAAGCTTTGCATGGCTGGGGCTAAACGGGGTTGGCGCGGCGCCAAGCACACAGTACGCCACCACAATCCCGCATATAGTTTTCATGATTTACCAGTGCATGTTTGCAGTCATAACCCCGGCCCTTATCACAGGGGCCATGGCCGAACGCATGCGCTTTGCTCCATTCCTGGTGTTCAGCCTTGCATGGACCGTGCTGGTTTACAACCCGGTTTGTCACTGGATATGGGGTGGAGGATGGCTTGGCGCCAAGGGCGTCCTTGATTTCGCCGGCGGCCTGGTTGTGCACCTCACCTCCGGTGTAGCGGCATTGGCGGCTGCGATTGTCCTCGGCCCCCGCAAGGGTTTTGGCCATGAAAACTTCATGCCCCACAACCTTCCAATGACCCTTCTGGGAACAGGGCTGCTGTGGTTTGGATGGTTCGGATTCAACGGAGGAAGCGCCCTGGCGGCTGACGGCATTGCCGGCACGGCGTTTGTGGCAACCCATCTTGCCGGAATGTCCGCAATGGGTATGTGGGTGCTTGTGGAATGGATACACAGGGGCAAGCCCACCACGCTGGGCGCCGCCTCCGGAGCAATCGCCGGGCTCGCCACGGTCACGCCGGCGGCAGGCTTTGTTGGCCCCAATGCGGCGATTATCATCGGATTCATAGCCGGAGCAGTCTGCTACTACGGGATAACCCTGAAAATGCGTTTTGGCTATGACGACAGCCTTGACGTAGTGGGAATTCACGGTCTCGGAGGCATACTGGGCACCACATGTCTGGGAATCTTTGCGTCCAAGGCAGTCAATCCCTCGGGAGCCGACGGGTTGCTGCATGGAAATCCGGCATTTCTTGGCACCCAGATATTCGGCGTGCTGGTGGTCGGGATTTATGCCTTCGTGGTGTCCTGGGTGATACTCAAGGCCGTTGACATGCTCATGGGCGGGCTGAGGGTATCTGACGAAACAGAGATACAGGGCCTTGACCTTGGTGAACACAGCGAAACTGCCTACAACAGGTAGGAGAAAACAGGAATAATGAACACAGGTGATACAGCTTTCATGTTAATTGCAACTGCCCTGGTAATGCTGATGACGCCAGGGCTGGCCCTCTTCTACGGGGGCCTGGTAAGGTCCAAAAACGTACTCGCCACCATAATGCAGAGTTTCATATGCCTCGGCATAATCTCCATTATCTGGGTTGTCTACGGGTACAGCATGTCATTCGGGCCAGATATAGGCGGTTTTGTCGGCAACCTTGACTGGATGTTTCTGAAGGGCGTCGGCCTGAAACCCGGCCCGTACGCGGACACCATTCCGGACCTGCTGTTTTGCGCCTTCCAGCTCATGTTCGCTATCATCACGCCGGCGCTGATAACCGGTGCATTTGCGGAAAGGATGAAGTTCACGGCCTTCATGCTCTTTACAGTGCTCTGGGCCACCTTTGTCTATTTCCCCGTATGTCACTGGGTATGGGGCGGCGGCTGGCTCGGCGAGCTCGGGGCCCTGGACTTTGCAGGGGGCACGGTCATCCACATCAACTCGGGCGTGGCGGCCCTTGCGGCAGCCATGGTGATTGGCAAGAGAAAAGGCTGGGGACATGAGGCATTCCATCCCCACAACCTGACCATGACCATCCTTGGCGCCGGCCTTCTGTGGTTCGGATGGTTCGGCTTCAATGCCGGAAGCGCCCTTTCGGCAGGCGAAACCGCGGTACTTGCCTTCTTCACAACCCAGGTGGCCACGGGAGCCGCGGCAATCTCCTGGATAGTGGCGGAGTGGGTTCTCCAGAAAAAACCAACCACTCTTGGCGCAGCCTCCGGGGCACTGGCCGGACTGGTCGCCATTACCCCGGCAGCCGGATTTGTAACACCCGTATCCGCGATTCTGATTGGTCTTGTGGCAGGCGTATTATGCTATGGCGCAGTGCTTATGAAAAACCGCCTGGGATATGATGACGCCCTCGACGTGGTCGGCGTGCACGGGGTAGGCGGCCTCTGGGGCGCACTTGCTACCGGACTCTTTGCAACCGTATCAGTGAATCCGGCAGGAGCAAACGGGCTGTTCTACGGCAATCCAATGCAGTTTGTCATTCAGGCGGTTGGAGCCGGAGCGGCCATTGCCTACTCGCTTGTGCTCACTTTTATAATCCTGAAAATAGTGGATTCCGTAACAGGACTGCGCGTAAGCATTGAAGACGAGCAGCAGGGCCTTGATATCAGCCAGCACAGCGAAATCGGCTATTCTCTTTAGCACTGAAAGCTGATATATAACTCTGAACAAATGTGTAATACACCGTAAACCGAAACAGGGTGGCCTGGCGCCGGATTCCGGTTAAATGCAGCGCAGGCCGGTTGCGTGACCGCGCCGGCAAAAAGCCTTGTGCATGCAATGCCGGGCCACATGAATATCCAAGAACAGGAGAAGCCCATGAAAAAGGTAGAAGCAATCATCAAGCCTTTCAAGCTGGATGATGTAAAAGAGGCACTGAATGAAATAGGAATCAAGGGCATGACCATATCCGAAGTCAAGGGATATGGACGCCAGAAGGGACACAAGGAAATATACAGGGGGGCCGAATATGTAGTTGACTTTATCCCCAAGATCAAGATGGAGGTCATTATCGAGGCTTCCCTGGTTGACAAGGTTGTCAGCGTGATCCGCGAGGCTGCAAACACAGGCAAAATAGGGGATGGGAAAATCTTTGTCCTCCCGGTTGAAGAGGTTATAAGGGTCAGGACAGGCGAAATGGGAAGAGACGCCATTTAGTGCCTGCCCCGCACTTTTTCTGCTTCCCCTTCATGACATTTGAGCCTTTGTTGCATTGATTTTCAACGCCGGGCGGCCTTTTTGAATGTTCAGGAGCCGCCCGGCCCTGTTTTATACCGCCATGCCTGCTCGCAATCATCAGCATGGCCTTCAGTTGGAGGGCACCGTCTCCACGGCGCCGCGTTACGCCTGACGCAGGGGGCAGGCCTCCCCGTTTCACCCGGTATCCGGGGCGGCATGCAAACAGTTACGGGATACGCAGTTCCGTTTTTTTTAGGTTGCAATTCATGACCCAGTCTGACCTGGCCAAATTTCTCTCACCACGACAGGCCCTTAACATTCTGTGGGACAGGGGGCTTTCCGGGCGGAACCTGCTCCGGGAGCACTCCGCATTCATGGACAGCTTTATTGCCCAGTGTTACAACAGGCTGCCTGAAGACCAGAAAAACGGCACCGCCATTGTGGCTCTGGGCGGCTACGGGAGGCAGGAACACTTCCCGTTTTCAGATGTTGACATCATGGTTCTTTACGGCCCCGAGGCGGAAGAGGCAATAACCGCTGTTTCAGATGCGGTATTCTATCCCTTGTGGGATGCCGGGCTTGACGTGGGTCATGGGGTGCGCACGGTTCAAAACTGCCTGGACGACGCACTGGACGACTTCTTCCTCCAGGTAGCGCTGCTGGACGCACGCTTCATCTGCGGCAGCAGGTCCCTTTTCGACCAGCTGGTCCATACCTATCACGTCGAATTCATTGAGGGACGCCGGCGGGAATTTGCCCAGGCCATGATGGATCACAGGAAAGAACGGCACAGGCAATTTGGAGATCATGCCTATCTCCTCGAGCCCAATATCAAGGAGAGCCGCGGAGGGCTCAGGGATATCCAGGCCGCCATGTGGACCTCCTCCGTGCTGTATGGCATCAACGGAATCGAAGGACTGGTTGACGCCGGGCTCATATCCGCAAATGAAGGCAAATCCATTCAGGACGCCCATGACCGGCTTATAAGAATTCGCAACCGCCTGCACTATGTAAGCGGCAGAAAAAATGACCGCCTTTACTTTGAATACCAGAAGGAAATAGCCAGGGCCTTCAGGCATTATGATTCAAAGGCAATGCTTGGGGTAGAGCGTTTCATGGGAGAAGTTTATGCCTGCATGGATACCGTAGCTGTAATTACCGATCTGTTTTTTGAGCATGTGAGTGACACATTCCATCAGGGGCAGATGGAGCCGGCCACAGAACTTGAGCCAGGTATTGAACTTGTTGGCTCCAGGATACATATCGCCAGTGCCTCCACCCTTGAGGAGAAACCATTTCTGCTCATGAAGGTATTTGAGCTTGCGGCCGCCCATAATGCCACCCTTCATTACCGTTCGAAAAGACTTATTGCTGAATCCGCTCACCTGGCCACGTCTGACAACTTCCGTAAATCACGAAGGGTAGCAGCCTCCTTCCTGCAGGTTTTGCAGCAGGGAAACAGTACCGGGGAACTCCTGCAATGCATGCTTGAAACAGGGCTTCTAAAATCATATCTGCCAGAATTCGAGCATATTTCCGCCCTGGCCCAGCACGATGTATATCATATAACCACGGTGGACAGGCACGTCATTCAAACAGTCACGGAACTGGGGCATCTGCTCGTGGAAGAAGAACAGCTTGCAAAAGGCATAAATAAACAGATACTTCTTCTGGCTGGCCTGCTTCACGATATAGGCAAGGGGATGGGGGGGCGCCACGCGGAAAAGGGCGCGGAAATAGCTGAAAAAATAGCGCTTCGCCTGGGACTCTCCCGGCAGGACGCGGAGACCGTATCATTTCTGGTCAGGAACCATCTTTTTCTTATTGACATAGCCCTGAGGCGCGATCTTGAGGATGAAACACTCATCCTCAAGTGTGCAAGGCGCATAAAGGCCCCTGAACGCCTGCGCATGCTTGTACTTCTGACAATGGCGGATTCCCGCGCCACTGGCCCCAGCGTATGGAACGAATGGAAGGCCGCGCTGCTGCTTGAACTTTACCACAAGACAGCACACCTGCTGGAACAGTCCGAGCTGATTGATCCGGAACGGGCACAGGCTGTTGAGTGGATGCGGGAAAAAATTCTTGAAAAACTTGGCGAGGACGGCAGGGAGATTGTCTCCACCCTGCCTGAAGATTATCTGCTGAGCTTTACTCCCGAGGCAGTCGTACACCACCTGGAACTTGTAAAGCTTCTGCCCGGTTATGACCATAAAGTCATGCTGATTCCGGAAGAAAGGAACAATTACTGGTCCATCCTGATAGTGGCCCAGGACAGGACCGGCCTTCTTGCCCGGATATTTGGCATTCTTGCCCTCAACAACATGCAGGTCATGAATGCGCAGATCTTCACGCTGCCGCACGGGGTGGCCATAGACACCATAGATGTCCGCTGTGTCACCGGCGAGGCATTTGACTCCATTGACTGGAGCGAGATACAGAGGCAGCTTGGCCTTGCACTGTGCCGGAGGCTTTCACTGAATCACAGGCTGGCAGCCAAATTCAGGACCGCCAGCAAGGGCGTTAAGGCCAGCGCCAAACCCATAAGGGCCGTCATTGACAACACATCCTCTGATTTTTTCTCTATTATTGAAGTTTTTGCAGAAGACACCCCTGGACTGCTTTACAAGGTAACCAGCACCCTGGCAGACCTTGGCATTAATATCTTCAAGGCCAAGATCGCCACCAGTGCGGACCAGGCCGTGGATGTATTTTATGTGCTGGATCGTTACGGCGACAAAATCCATGACGAAGAATATGTAAATGAAATTCGGGACGCACTGACATACGCCGCCGAGTCGGTTTACTGACACAGAGATGTTTTCTGAGATCCGGATGTCAAATGTGAGGGCCTGCATTCAGGCAACAAAACCTCGGAACAGGGCATGCCAGCCTGATTTTTGTTGCTGTTTTTTCATTTTTGACTTCAATTCTTCATGGACAGTAAAGGCGCTATATTGTATTCTCTTTGACAATTTTGGAAATATATTCTTTTTACATTTTTGTAAATTATCCGCTACCCCAAAGTAGCGCAGAATCCAAAGGAGGAATTTTTCATGTCTAAAGAAGTCCTTGCCATGGTAAAAGATAAGGGCGTCAA
>JALVQQ010000089.1 GCA_027025395.1 Deltaproteobacteria bacterium
TATAAACCGTATTGTTGCTTCATTCATGGCAATTTTTTCTGTTTTGTATCAAAATATCCAAATGATACAGGTTAAGAAGAAAGTCCGGCCCCTGGCTTAACTCATAACCCCTCATGGGGATTCGTAATTATTATGGACGCAAACGACATACTTGAAGTTGTAGGTTCATAACCCCCTCATGGGGCCAAGTCTGGGATGGGTGTAATGACTGAGCATGCGCATGTCGGCATGGCCGGTTCGGCCCATGGCATCAATGGGGCTGACGTTTTTTTCCTGGAGCAGGGTCGTGTAGGTGTGTCGGGCGTCATGAAGACGCATTGTGATTCCGCAGTTCTTGAAATGGGTGATCATGGCGTGGATGACCGATTCCGGACGGAAACGGGGCAGGATGTAGCCGGTCTGCCCTTTCATTGGCAGGAGCAGGTCAAACAGCCTCTTCCCAAGGCCTACCATACGCGGTTTCCCGGTCTTTGTTTCAGTAAGCATAAGTCCTCTGCCGTCCCAGTCAATATTTTCGATACGGGCGGCCATGGCTTCGGACCGTCTTAAGCCACATCCAAAAAAAAGCAGGACAAACAACGTCAGTTTCCCGCCGAGAAGAGGTTGTTTCTTCCGATCGTTTTCCTCCGCTTTGCTCAGGATCAGACTGATTTCTTCTTCTGTTGGAATTGAATGATGTATCTTCTCCTTCGCTGGAGTCTTTATACCCTTGATCGCACTGAACGGATGAAAATCAATAGCCCGCTCCGCCACCTGCAGGGCAAACATTCTCTTGAGATCCTGGATATGCTTGTTGACCGTGGCCGCCTTGTATCCCCTGTCCCTCAGCCATGTCTTAAGCCATTCACCATCTGAATGCCGCAAGGTGTCGATACCGGTATCGGCACCAAACATTCCATGATATGCAACAGTCTGGTTTCCCGCGCCTCTCGTTCCTTTTTGCATACATCCCGGGTATCCCAGTATTCATCCGCTGCCTGGGTTTTTCGTCCGTCCGGATAAAGCTGCAGGTCCTTTCTGTCTTTGGCATTGATCAGTCCGTTCCGCCACCAGTTGTCAATAACATTGACAGTGTACTCCTGCAGTCTGGTCTTTGATTCCAGAATGTCACATTGGGCCTTCAGTTCCCTGGCCTGACCTTTTTTGTCGACCTGGCGCGACCTGTCCCTGTATGTACCGTCCGGGTAATAGAGCCTGTATCTTACCCGATACCTGTTTTTTATTTTGCCTATCCCGGCCATCTTACTTTTCAATATGCCTGAACATTGAATTTCAATAACAACCGGGGAAGGATATCGTCAAGATTATAGACTTCCTCATCAGTGAGTTCGATAAGATTGAAACCGTATTTTTTGTAAATTTCCTGTTTCGCCTTTTTGCGCTCAAGATATTTCGGATTGTTGTCATAGCCCCAGAACTCGATATAGACCTTGCCTGTCGGGATATAAAAATCCGAGTATACGTTTTCCTCTATCGGCGGCTTTCTCTCATAGGCATGGACGATCTCGGCCATGTACAGCCAGTTGTCTATCAGCATTTCCGCTTTGGAACGGACAAAATGACCGTCTGTCGCCCTGTGTTTGGCCTCGAATTTCTCCCTGAAACCCTCATGGGAGGTTCCCTGTTTTTTCGTTTCAACAGGACGTTCCTCCGTCTTTGTTCCCTGTATGTCCCGTATTGTGTCGGTGAGAACTTTTGATCTTAGCGGTTGTTAAATTATAACTGTTACAAGTCGACTGATGGAGAGATTGTGTAATTCCACTCCCCATGGAAATCGTGTCTATCAAGCTGGATTTTTTTCAACTCTTGATCAGTAACCTTGATGCCTTTTTCGTATTTATTTGTATCAAGTTCACACTTCACAGAAAGCCCACCATTTGTGCGAGTAGAGGCAATCAGATTAACAATAACTTCATGAGATACTAATGGCTTTCCACGCCAATTCATGGTGATAAATGAAA
>JALVQQ010000090.1 GCA_027025395.1 Deltaproteobacteria bacterium
CCTCCATTGCCGGCATAGACAAGGACTTATTGGCCCTTAACAGGAAGATCCTCAAAGAGGTGGCAGAAAAATACCCCCTGAAGGGCTACATAATCCAGGCAGAAGGCCCGGACAAGGTAATTATCAACATTGGCTCCAGACAGGGCGTGGTCCCTGGCACCATGTTCGAGGTCATTGGAAAGGAGAAGACCATCGTTTACAGGGGACGTACCCTGAGAGGCACACCTTCTAGAAAGGGTGTCATCAAGGTGGTCAATGTAGAGCCTGACCTTGCCCATGCCGCCATTGTCAGGAATGAAAAGCCCCCAGCCCCTGATGACAGGATCCGGGAAATCGTAGGAGGCGGCAAGGGTGCAATTTGACATGCAGGAGCATGGCATGGGCTGGGCCGGGCACAATGGCATATATTTTCTCCTGCTCCTCCTGATCTCCTTGCAGGGCTGTGCCCCGTCTTCTCCCCCAATGCTTGACGTGCACAGTGTCCCTGTTGCCGTATGGGACCTGGACGATCTCACGCCGTCCCGTGAGCTGCGTCCTGACATGGGAGAATTTCTCTCCGCCGGGATAATCCAGGTCCTACAGGAGAAGGTAGGCATGGTCGTGGTCGAGCGTGAAAGGATCGTCCAGGTCATGGAAGAACTCATGATGGGCTCCAGCGCCCTTGCCAGCCAGGAGACCAGGCTGAAACTAGGCAGGCTTTCCGGCGCCAGGTGCATGATATTTGGGGGATTCCAGGAGATAGGAGGGCAGGTGCGGTTTGATCTCCGACTGGTTGACGTGGAAACAGGCAGGATACTTGCTACATCCTCAAGGACGGCAGCCTCGCTTTCCATGAACGAGTGGCTGCCCGCTGTTCAACAGGCAGCCCTCGATCTTGTCAGGTAATCCAGCAACTTCAGAAGTTGCTGATGAGCTTTATCTCAGCAGAAAATCCCCTGTAACTCTGGTCACTGTCCGGATGATACCATGTCTCGTCATCGTGCATGAAAAATCCGCCCACATTCATCTCTCCCGTGAAGTGTGGACAGAACACCCTTGACACGCCCAGTTCCAGAGCGGCCTTTCTCCGCTGCCCCCAGTAGTTTACAGAGCTTTCAGGGTAATCGTTTTCTGTTATCAGCAACAGGGTCAGGGAGGAATTTATGCTTGTCTTGTCGTCTATGAAATAGCGGCCCTTCAGGGTGCCTATCCATTCATCCCCATGGCTGTTGTCGTTTTCCTTTTGGAAATGTTGCCCGTTATCGGCAAACTTGCTCTTGGCTCTGAGAATTACCTGGGCCAGTCCCTCTACCTCAAAGGAGGTGTCGCTGTACTTGCTGCCCAGGCCGATCTGCAGATAATCACCTTCCTTGTAGAACTTTTTATCCTTCAGCTCGTCATCTCCGTATGTGGTGAAATTAGTAAAGAGCTTGACGTGCCACTTGTCCAGGAAGTAATGGACCTGGGTGGTAAAGCTGAAGATATCCCCTGGATTGTAGTCGTGCATGCTCCTGCTGTAGTCGTATTCCCCCCTGAACACGTACCCGAAGCCCATTCCAAATAGCCAGTTGTTCCAATCCTTGGCAAACGAGATGGTGGGGTTCACGTTAAAGCCTTCGCCAAGGCTGGTTATGGAGACAAGGTCAGGGTCCATGATGACCGTGAGATCCTTGTCTTTCAGGTCTGTCCTGCCCGTGGGCAGGTTCAGGTCCAGGCCGAAAAGTATATCCACGGGCAGCCGGTCTGCAAGCATATAGCCAAGATTCAGCTTTGTATCCAGCATGTCGGAAATGGAACGCCTGTCCTGCCCGGGCTCGTCATGAGTGGTATAGGCATAGCCTGACAGCAGTCCTATATTGAAATCGTTGTAATAGACATCTACTTTCAGGGGCACGTAATATTGCAGCCCTGTGTCATTGTTTGGAGAATCCCACCAGTCCAGGTGGAAGCCCGTGTTTGCCGTGATCTTGGTATCTGCTGCGAGAACAGTGGAAGAGAACAGAAGTATCAAGCAACCTGCCAATATTGTTTTTATCGCTGTCTTCATAGTCATTTCCCTCCCCATTAGAATGCCCTTGGACGGCCTGTCGGCGGTGTGGCTGGACGGGATGGCTCAACTGATACCCCGTAATCCGGAGGCAGATTCGGCCCGATTCCACTGGGATTGCTTCCGGTCTGAGGACCCTGCCCCTGGGAGCCTCCCGTCTGTCCTGGCTGAGTAGCCTGTCCGCCCTGGCCTGGAGATACAACCCCGCCGTTCTGCTGGCCTCCCTGCTGCTGGGACTGGCCTGTGCCTCCACCTGTCTGTGAAGCTCCCTGATTGCCGTTTTCCACCTTTCCAACCTCTCCTGGAGATCTCATCCTCTTGACCGGGTACTCGGGTATGAGCCTGTCTGTCAGGGAAGTCTGGGCCTTCAGCGACCTGAGCAACATGCGGCTTCTGGATTGCCCGGTGATGAGGCCTAAATTCTTTAGCTCATTCAAGGCATCCCTGGCAAAATCCAGGTGTTCATCCTTTTCCACTGCTTCCTTGTAGTAGCGGGCTGCCATCTCGTAGTTTTTCCTGTCACTGGCGTCAATGCCTTTGAAGAACGCCATGGCCGCCTCTATACTTGAAGAAAACGGTCTCTTGAGCTCTTCCATTTCAACCGGCTCAAGCTTTATTTTGAGCAGCTTTATGATTTCGAACAGGATGTCCTTTTCCATTCTGAATATCTCATCAAGATTTCCCTGGCTTGCCGGTTCTCCGAGTATCGAGCTGTTGAACACTTCAAGTACCCTTGAACGCAGATCCATCTGCTGCCTGGAGCCTGCCACGTCGCCTCCTACTACCCACCGTGCCGTTAGAAGCTTGCCTAACCTCGGACTGGTTCCGGGAGTGGTCAGGCCTGAAGTTGCAAGGTTCATCTCTTCCATGAGCGCCTGCAGCCTGACCCTTTCAACAACGCTTATGCCCTTTACCTTTGCAAGGTCCGTGATGAGCATGAGTGCCATGCCTTTCTGGAGAGGATCCAGGAAATTGTCTCCTGTCTTGTTAAGAAAGTACAGAACTGCCACACTTTTTCCCCCGGTTATGGCACTGATCTGTTTTTCCTGGGCTATGACACCTGCTGCCCAGACCCTGAGTTCATCCGTAACTACCTGGCCTGCTCTGACAGGGGTTGCTATCTGTAACAGGGACAGGCAAATAAAGACTAAGACCGCTGTTCTTTTGATCATTTTTTTGTCCTCTCTTTTCAGTTGGCCTTGAGAAAAGGCAATACATCAAGGCTGTACTGGGTTTCCCGTTCCATGAAACCGAAAACCGGCTGCTGCGAGGAAAACTCCATGAAGACAACATCCTTGGCATCTTCACCCTGCAAGATAGTGGTCAATGCCGTCATGGCAGGCATAATTATGGCGTCCTGCCTGCGGATTACTCCATCAGGTGTATAAAATGTACAGGTTATGTTGATCTGAGAGTTTCCGGGATTAAAGAAAAAGACCTGGTTGATAGCAGTTGACTCGAATCCGGAGATAAAGCCTTCTGTCATGCCTGTTGAATCAGGGGCTATCAGGTCGAATCCCGAGAGCGAGCTCTGGATTGCCATTCCTGCTGACTGCAAAGGGTCTCCATTGCCGGACACAATACCAATCTCCATGCCGTCCAACCCCTGTTCCGATATATTTAAGGCCTTTCTGGAATGCCCTGATATCTGGCCCATGGTAACAGTTGAGCTTGAAGCATTTGAAAATTTTACGGCTTTTATATCTGCCTGACCGGAGATATCCGAGGGCTCATAGATCGCAAATCCTGTCCAGGATTCTGTGCCGTCATGTATGCCTGTTAGAAAGAATGCATCGCCCGTACTGCCTGGAAGCAGCATGGCACCTATATCAGCACCGGTATCCAGTCTGCTGCCAACTATCTGCATTGCGATGACAGGGACACTGGAATGGAAGGTGCCAGAAAGGGCCTGGCATGGTGGGATGAACACAGTGCTGCCCATGGAAGGAACAGTGAAGGTGCCTGCGGCCGGAACCAGGAGCGCCGGGTCTGCGGCAAGTGTGACATTGGCAGTCTCCGGGGAAGGGTTATAGACAAGTATTCCTGACCACCAATCTTCCGAGCATACGTTTTCAGCCATGAAAAGGGATTTGCTGGTATCGGAAGAACATGCGTAGGTGGCAGAGCTGGAGTTTGTACCATTCATCTCCACAAAGCCTGTAATTGGAGCAGCAGCGTAAACAGACGTGGAAAGCCCCCCGGTTGATGTGAGTACCTCGCTGGCCTTTGGTGCAAGATCGCCTGCATGTTCCCATAGCATGGTGCCGTTTTCATCATAGCCGTAGGCAAAGTACCTGTTTGCCTCCTCAGAGGCATTGCTGAGGTGCAACTTAGATGACAGATCCGGGAACCTGAATGCGCCTGCCGGACAGTTGATCTGCCTGTATGCCGGCACGCTTACCTGAATATCCACAGGCAGGCTTGCATTGCCACACTTATCAACGGCAACGGCCTGGATGGCAATGGTATTGCCCCAGTAGCTGTTATCTATATTGAGTGCCTGCTGGCCGGGACCTATTTCAGAGATGAGATCATGCTGATCCTGGGCCGTGACATTGAAGAAACGCACATAATCATAGGGATTGTCCTGAGACATGGTCCATTGAAGTGAGATGTTGAATGGAGAGACCTCATAGGCAAGGTCTGACACAGGTGCTGGAGGTGTGTTATCGTCAATGCAGGGATTGTACTCGTCGGCTCCCATATCGATGCCTTGCCCCATGGGCCTTGTCTCATCCTCGAAATCCATGTCTGGAGCACCTTCTGCCGTGCCTGCATCTATGCACGGAGATAGAGAAGAGAGGTGGTAATCGGCCCCCTGGGCATCTCTGAACAGGGGATCCTGGTCTTCACCGCTGAGGTTGTTCCCGCTGTCTGTAAAGTGCGAAGTATCACCGTAGTTGATTACAGTGCCATATAGCGAATAGCCTATTGTTACATGGGCGCTGGCCGACATCATGATGTCGGCGTTATTTGCAGGTGTTGTTGTAGTACCGAAATAATTACTGTTTCCGCCATCTTGCACAGGATAGTTGTGCCACAGTATGGAATTGCTGATGGAGGCATATGCTCCGTCTATGGTCAGGCCGGCTGTCCTGTTTAATGCCACTGTAGAGTTGATCAGAGAAAGTGCAAAATTGCTGGCTTGGGTCCGGCTGGTACCTGTAAGATATATCCCTGTTCCATTTGAGAATATCATGCAATTGACAAGGTTTACGGATACCTGTTGTGATCCGCGCAGCGATATGTCCAGACCATTGCCTTCTGCATCACGTAGAATCACGCTGGACAAGTTGATGATTGCTGGATCCTGCCCGTCAGCCATAACCCTTATTTTAAGGTCTGAAGGAGATGACGGTGCCCTTATGGTGAGATTGGCAATGTTGAGCATTCCGCCGGTACTTGTAAAGTCAACCCGGACACCTCCATCCAGAACAGTGGAGGCTGGGTTGGATTCCCTTGCGGTAAAATCCTGATTCCACCCTCCATCAAGGGTTAACTGTTTATCTCCCACATAGATGTCGGTTTCATTGTATGTGCCTGCTGCGATCCGGATCGTGTCTCCGCTGCTGCATGCCTTTAACGCACCTGAAACCGTGGAATACGCGCATCCGCTGCTGCAGACATCAAATGTTGCTGCAATGCCTGTTTCTGCCGTCATTACAGTCAGAAATGCAAAGAAGATAAAGATAAGGATACAGTGTATTCGGACTTTTTTTTTCATCACATTCCTCCGTCTCCTGTTAAAGACCTATGTGCAGCCATTGTGCCTAAGGGTGAATGCCCTGCTATTCTGTGTCTCATGCTTCAAGACATGAAGACACAATTGGTATTATGTATTTTTGAAGGTTTGACTCTAAATATTCTACAATTTTAAAGCATATCTTTGGGATGAGTCAATAATTAACAATGAATCTATTTCCACAACCTATTTGCTAGAATCCTTTTTAATCAGATGGTTACATCAAAAAAGGTTACAGCTCAATTACCAGGCCCCAAAAGGCTAAACAAAAGGGTGCATTCACGGCGTATTATGTATGTGGAGAGGGCATCAGCAGCCTCTGAAATGCTTGTGAAACCATGGTTTGCAGAGTTTCTCAGACAAAACATCGTGAGAAATGCATCTGGACACAAATCGCGCCAACGCCGAACTGCAACAGAAAGTGCCTTG
>JALVQQ010000091.1 GCA_027025395.1 Deltaproteobacteria bacterium
GCATCATGCAATATATCCGCAGGGGGGCATCACATGCCTCCCTTTTTTGATCTCCTTCTATTGTCCTTCACGCCCTTACCCTGTACATTTGCTTCCTGTCATCAGCGGTTGCCATTCCTGGCCGGCAGCTTTGTCCCGGCATGTGGTGGCGAGAGTTGCGGGTAATCCGTATTCATACAGGAGATAAATACACCATGGACTGTAGCAGAATTCTTGTAATTGGATCCGGCGGAAGAGAACATGCCCTGTGCTGGAAGCTTTCACAGAGCCCCAGGGTTGAAAAGGTTTACTGCGCACCGGGCAATGCGGGAATAAGCCAGCATGCAGAATGTGTTGAAATAAAGGCCTCTGACATGGAAGGGCTTGCCCGATTCGCCGCTGAAAAGGGAGTGGGGCTTACGGTTGTAGGCCCGGAAGATCCGCTTGCAAACGGCATTGTGGACTACTTCAGGGAAAAGGGTCTGGCGGTGTTCGGCCCCTCCGCCGGGGCAGCCCGCATCGAGGCCAGCAAGGTCTTCACCAAGGACCTGCTCACCAAGGCGGGTATCCCTACAGGCAGTTACCGCGTTTTCGATGATCCGGACCAGGCATACAGCTATGTTGAGAACGAGACAGGGGTGCCGGTGGCCCTCAAGGCGGACGGGCTTGCTGCTGGCAAAGGCGTAATACTGCCCCAGACCCTTGAAGAGGCCCGCCAGGCAATAGATCTCATAATGCGTCAGCGGGCCTTTGGCAATGCAGGGAACCGTATAGTTGTGGAAGAGTTTCTCACCGGTGAAGAGGCCTCGTTCATGGCTGTAACAGACGGAGAGCATGTGCTTCCACTTGCCACTTCCCAGGATCACAAGCCCGTGTTTGACCTTGACAAGGGGCCTAATACCGGGGGCATGGGGGCATACTCCCCTGCCCCTGTGGTGGACGATGATCTGTTCAGGCAGATAATGGCCATGATAATGAAACCCACGGTTCAGGCCCTGAAGGATGCAGGTCATCCCTATGAGGGCGTTCTCTATGGCGGGCTGATTATAAAGAACGGAACCGCAAAGGTCATTGAGTTCAACTGCCGCTTTGGAGACCCCGAGGCCCAGCCCATACTTATGCGCATGAAGACCGATCTGGTTGATGTAATCGAGGCGGCGCTTGAGGGCAGCCTCGACAGGGTTGACATTCAGTGGGACCCAAGGGCTGCCGTATGCGTGGTGCTTGCATCCGGAGGTTACCCCGGAAGTTATGAAAAGGGAAAGGTGATACAGGGGCTTGATGAAGTGTCCGCCATGAAAGATGTAATGGTCTTTCATGCAGGAACGGCGCGTTCGGGTGATGATTATGTAACCGCAGGCGGCAGGGTTCTGGGCGTTACTGCCCTGGGCGATACAATAAAGGACGCCATAAAGCTTGCTTACAAGGCGGTTGAAAAAATTTCGTGGGACGGAATGCATTACCGCAGGGATATAGGTCAGAAGGCGCTGAGGCATACCGGAGACGCCCCTCTGGTCGGCATTGTAATGGGCAGCCTTAGTGACAGGGAGGTAATGGCGGCCGCAGGCAAGGTGCTGGATGATTTTGGCATCCCCTACGAGTTAAAGGTGGCCTCGGCCCACCGCACCCCTGAGCTTGCCGCCGAATTCGCAAGCAGTGCTGAAGCCCGCGGCATAAAGGTAATAATCGCCGGGGCAGGCATGGCGGCGCACCTTGCAGGGGCCATGGCGGCGCACTCCACCCTTCCGGTAATAGGTGTTCCCATTGACGCATCACCGCTCGGAGGCATGGATGCCCTGCTGTCAACGGCACAGATGCCCCCGGGCATGCCTGTTGCGACAATGGCCATAGGCAGGGCGGGGGCCAAGAACGCCGCCATGCTTGCCGCGCAGATAATAGCCCTTTCAGATGAGGCTGTTGCCCGCCGTCTCAAGGAATTCAGGGCCGAACAGGTTAAAAACATTGAAAGGGCCAACCGGGAACTGTAATGGCCAAGGGGCAGGTGGCCTGTAACAATGACCGGCCGGGCCAGGTTGAGATGGAGGCCGTAAGGGAGGCGGTTCACTGCCTCAACTCAGGGGGGATAGTGGCATTTCCCACTGAAACCAGTTATGGCCTGGGGGCATCGGTTGACTGCCCTGCGGCACTGGAGCGCATCTATACCATAAAGAAACGCCCTCTCGGGAAACCCCTGCTTGTCATAGTGGACACTCCGGAACGGCTGCGCCGGATTGTTGGTTCAGTTCCACCGGCTGGCAGGAGGCTTATGAAAAGATTCTGGCCCGGGCCGCTTACGATACTGTTTCCGGCAGCCCCGGGCCTTCCCTGGCCACTCCACTGCGGCACTGGCAAAATCGGTGTCAGGATTTCAAGCAACCCCTGGGCCCGGGCCCTTGCGGGGCTTCTCGGAAAACCCGTTACGGCCACAAGCGCCAACGAGGCTGACAAATCTCCTGCTCTGGGGGCGGACGAGGTGCGGAACAGTCTCAAGGACCCTGCCCCTGACCTGATCCTGGACGGGGGCATCCTTGATCCTGGCCCTGCCTCCACCATCGTGGATGTGACAGCCGCCGATTCCGGGGGGCGGGTCAGGATTGTAAGGCAGGGGGTGATTCCGGCAGGAGAGATCCGCCATGCCCTGGAACAGCAAGAGTGATTTAGGGCCCGGGCTCCAAAACTGAAGTCTTCAGGGCTGCATAACCGGCCTCATCCCGGCCCTGACCGCTGCCCCGACAAGGCCGAGGTCAGGCTCGTCAATCACGAAAACAGGAATCTGCTCAAGCACCTGCCTCATGCACCCCTTGTTTTCAAACGCCTCCCGAAACCCGCTGGTTTCAAGAAAGGGCAATATCCTTGGGGCAATCCCTCCAGCCACATAGACTCCCCCGGAGGGCAGGCATTTCAGGGCAAGGTTTCCGGCCTCGGAACCGTAAATCCGGCAGAACATCTCCAGGGCAGTTACGCAGGAATCATCGTCTCCAGCCAGCGCCATGCGGGTTATCTCCGGCGCCAATCTGTCATTTTCCACGCCTTGAGGCAGGGACGCCGCCGGCCTTCCCAGAAGGAAAGAGTGGATATTGACCAGGCCGTGGCCTGAAAGGAGACGTTCAACGCTGACATGACCGTAACGGGACATAAGCCAGGAAAGAAGCCTGGTCTCATCAGGAGTCTCCGGGGCGAATCCGCAGTGTCCCCCTTCGGATCGTATCACTATGGCTCTGCCGTCCCTGTCGAAGGTGACAATAGCCTGGCCCATTCCGGTCCCGGCGCCCAGCACCGCCTTTGTTCCGCTCTTTTCCGGCGGCGCGCCTCCTATCTGGATGCACTTTTGCTCTGGCATGACTGTCACGGCCCAGGCTGCCGCTTCAAAATCGTTTATGACCGTGCAGTTTCCGCAGCCTGTTTCGCTGATGATTTCATTGCAGTCAACCACCCATTGAAGATTGGTCCCCGCCGCCCTCCGGTCATCCTCAACAACACCGGCAACAGCAATGCAGACCGGCGTATCCCTTGATATACCGCCGGGCACAGCCTCGGCAAGAAACGCCCTGAATGCCTGGAGAAACGTCTTGTGCCGCCGGGAGGAGCTACTCCACCTTGCAGCCACTGCCCCGTTCTCAAAAAGGGCAAGACGCGCATTGGTCCCGCCAATATCGCCTGCTATTACACTGCTGACACGGCTCATCTGTTCATAATGCTCGCCTGGCCAAAAGGGCCTGGCTGTCAGAAACCGGCTGGAAGACTATCCGTCAAGGGCAGGTCTCTCCCCTGTCCTTCCATAAATATCGTCAAAGCGGACAATATCATCCTCGCCCAGGTAGGAGCCGCTCTGCACCTCGATAAGCTCCAGGGGTATTACCCCGGGATTTTCAAGCCTGTGCCGGGTGCCCAGGGGGATGAATGTTGACTGGTTCTCACTTAGCATCAGTTCCTCATCCCCGCGGGTAACAAGGGCAGTGCCCCTTACAACCACCCAGTGCTCTGCCCGGTGGTGATGCATCTGCATGGACAGCTTTGCCCTGGGGTTTACAGTTATCAGCTTGACCTGGAAGCGGTCTCCTGCCACAACCGTCTCGTAGGAGCCCCAGGGCCTGTAAACCCTGCTGTGGAAGCATGCCTCCTGGCGGTTCTGCCCCTTGAGATAATTTACTATGGTCTTTATCTCCTGGACCCTGTTCCTGGGGGAGACAAGAACGGCATCCGCCGTCTCAATAACTATGTGGTCTCTAAGACCTACCGTGGCTACAAGCCGCCTGTCAGAGTAGAGATAGCACCCGCTGGTATCATGGGTAACCACGTCTCCGTGCAGCACATTGCCGTCATCGTCCCTGGGTCCTGCCTCCCACAGAGCCGACCATGACCCTATATCACTCCAGCCCGCGTCAAGCGGCACCACCTGGGCGCGATCTGTACGTTCCATCACTGCATAATCAATGGAATCCGAGGGACATTTGCTGAATGCCTCGGAATCAAGCCTGATAAAGTCCAGGTCGGTGACCGCCCTGTCACACGCCTCTTTGGTCCACCTGTGCATCTCCGGCTCATATTTCTTGAGCTCGTCAAGATAGACGTCTGCCCTGAACAGGAACATCCCTGAATTCCAGAAGTATTCACCAGACTCCACGTACTTTTGGGCAGTATTTGCGTCAGGCTTTTCAACAAACCGGACAACCCGGTATATTGCCCCCGCCATCCCCTGGGTAAACTCCGCCACCACCTCGCCCTTTTTTATGTATCCGTATCCGGTTTCAGGGCCTGTGGGCACTATCCCAAAGGTTATCATGCCGCCCCTGGACGCATGTTCGGCAGCTGCCTTGACCGCATCCTGGCATACGTCAGGGCGTTTTATCAAATGCTCGGCGGGAAGCACGAGCAAAACGGGATTTTCACCCTTTTCAAGTGCATGAAAGGCTGCCACGGCCACGGCTGGCGCGGTATTCCTGCCAGCTGGCTCCAGAATTATCGCCCCGGGCTCAACTCCGGTGGAGCGCATCTGCTCAGCCACCTGGAAACGGTGCTCATGATTGCATATAACCATTGGAGGAGCCGTCTCTTCAATGGCCCTGATCCTGTTGGCCGTCTGCTGAAGAAGGGTGTTCCCGCCGGCAAGCGCAAGAAGCTGCTTAGGGTATAGCCTCCGCGAAAGCGGCCACAGGCGTGAGCCCGAGCCCCCTGAAAGTATTACCGGAATTATCATTGCCATACATACCTCCCGAAAGCTGTTCGGATAATTCTCAACAAACCGTGCGGTTTCCTGGCGTACCCCATTACAGGGACCTGCGGAACCGGGAAATTCCGAAGCCGGCTCAGGCCTGATCAATGACTCTCAGCACCATGCTGTAAACATGCTCAACGCCGCCGCTGGCGTCTATCTCAACAAGCCTGCCGCTCTTCCTGTAATATGCCGCAACCGGCTCTGTTATCTCATGATATATCCTTAGACGCTGCCGCACCACATCTTCCCTGTCATCATCCCGCTGAACGGTTTTTACTCCAGGCGGCGGCGGATTCCAGACAACATGGTAGATCTTTCCTGTTTCCGGGTCCACGCGCCTTCCGGATATCCTTTCAATCACCTGTCTGTCTTCCAGTGCAAAAAACAGGGCGAGATCCACCCTGCGGCGGAATTCCTCAAGGAGCCCGTCCAGCATCCTGGCCTGCGCCACGGAACGAGGAAACCCGTCAAGGATAATCTTTCTCCCCCTGAGCCCGTCCAGTGCGCGGCGCACCACTTGCAGGACAACCTGGTCAGGGACGAGCGCGCCTGTGTTCATGATCTCCCGCACCTGAAGGCCAAGCTCCGAACCTCTTTCAACCTCCCGCCTGAGCAACTCTCCAACCGAGACCTGGACAAACCCCCTGTCCTTGGCGAGCATGGCCGCATGGGTGCCCTTGCCGCTGCCAGGAGGCCCCAAAAAAACCAGTGTATCAGTTGACATCGCACCTCCCCCGGGGAAAACAGATAACGGCCATCTCCCTGCCCCGGCGGTCTTAAGGAGGCAAGCGCCCTGGATACCCGTTGTCTGCCGTATTGACGGTGACCCCTTTAATGCTTAGATTCACTGCATGAATATGGCATTCGACAGTTTATTGTGCTTTCATCTGTTGCGGTTCCACTTGACAGTAACCACATCAGTACAGAAAAGCAAATAGCGTCCCCTGCATCAGGGGCGCATCAACGCATAAGCAGATAATACTGTCCAACAA
>JALVQQ010000092.1 GCA_027025395.1 Deltaproteobacteria bacterium
CTATTTTTTCCCCCCTGAGTTCCTGCACAACGGCCTGGACCCTGGAGCCGCGCATGCCGACACAGGCCCCGACGGGATCCACATAGGAGTCACTTGAACTGACGGCGATCTTGGCCCTGCTGCCAGGCTCACGCGCCACCCCCATAATCTTTACTATTCCATCAGATATTTCCGGCACCTCAAGCTCGAAAAGCTTGACAAGGAACTGCGGATGGGTCCTTGAAAGGATGACCTGGGTATCCCTCACACCTTTTTTAACCTCTATAATAAGGGCCCGTATCCTGTCTCCGCGCCTGTAGCTCTCTGAAGGTATCTGCTCGGAAGCTGGAAGGAGCGCTTCGGTACGTCCAATGTTGACAATTATGCCGCCACGCTCAAATCTCTGGACGATACCGTTTATAAGCTCAAACTCCCTGTCCTTGAATTCTTCAAAGATGAGATCACGCTCGGCGTTTTTCATCTTCTGGATAATTACCTGCCTGGCAGACTGCGCCGCTATGCGACCCAGGTTGGAAATATCCATAAGGGTACCGATACTGTCGCCAAGTTCTGTTTCAGGATCAAGTTCCCGGGCCTCCTCAAGAGAAATCTGGGTTTCAGGATCTTCCACCTCTTCCACAACGTCTCTGTACTGATATACCTCCACCTCGCCGTTGTTGCTGTTATAACTGACTTCAAGCTCAAGCCTCGCGCCATAACGCTTTCTCACCGCCGACTTAATGGCTTCTTCAAGTGCTTCGATAAGAATTTTGGGCTCCAGTCCCTTTTCCCTGGCTACCTGCTCTATTATTCTCTTGAGTTCCGCATCCATACTCTTAAAATTCCTTGGCTATATTATATCCAGACGGGCACGGGCAATATCTTCAAGGGGTATAACGAACACATCTTCCCCTGCTTTGACAAAGACCTTGCCCTCATCAATTTTTTCAAGGATTCCTCTGTAGCGTCTGCGACCGTTGAGCATGTTTTTGGTCCTGATAAAGACCTTCTCTCCGGAAAAACGCTCAAAATCCTTCTCCCTGACCAGGGGCCTGTTGATACCCGGCGATGAAACCTCAAGGTTATACCGGCCCTGGATGGGATCCTTTACATCCAGCACATCACTTGCCAGCCTGCTTATGAAGGCGCAATCATCAACAGTGATCCCGCCTTCCTTGTCAATTGTTATACGAAGGGTCATTCCACCGCGTTCACGCAGATACTCAATGTTAATCAGTTCCATTCCCGCGTGAAGTATAAGGGGCTCGACCATTTCCTGAATCTTATGTTCCAACCCGACTTCCATATACTGAATTACCAAAAGGCAGTAACAAAAAAAACGCCGTGTCCCCTGACAACGCAGGCCATGATGCCTGGCCATGAATTCGTGAGGCACCCGACCGGCGCTGCCGAAAACTCTATTCCGGCTTCTGCCGGATACATCAACACGCCCCTGGCAGGTTGAAACCTGCCTGACGGACATGAGCAAACCTGTAAACAGGATGGAAAAAAGGGCTTACCAGGGACAATAAAAAAGTGGGCAACAATTTGGCCCACCCTTTATTCAGTAGAGGTCAACGGACGCACCGGTTCCAAAAGGCGTCCTTATAATGTTTGACAACTCCACTAATCGAAGTAAGCCCTGCCTGATCCAAATTCAATGGATGAGCAGTCAACCTCAAAAAGGGATGGAGCGGGCGACGGGGATCGAACCCGCGACCCCAAGCTTGGGAAGCTTGTACTCTGCCAGCTGAGCTACACCCGCATAAAACCCTGGCTCACGGCACGGTCATGCACTGCGCATAACCTGTCCGTTTCAGAGTTTTTAATAATAAAATAAAAACATGATATGTCAAGCAAGATGAACACCATGACCGCCATCTCCATGGCCCAGGACCGGGAAATATGCCAGAAGGCTGGAATAAACAATTTTATAACCAGGCCCATCGTTACTTACCAGCTGGCAGCTGTACCTGGCAACTTCCTCCACGCCGCCATCCCGGCAGGTGAGGCCATGCTGCTGGCCCTGTGCGTACTGCTCAAAAGCGCCTGGCGCAACCGGTCATCTGGCGGCCAGGCTGCTAGCCGGCACCGTTGATACTGCTTAACAGGCTGAGGAGAAAATTAGAACTGCCTGATTCTGTGGTAAATTTACAAGAATTATTGGTTCCGCCAGGTAACGGGTCAGAGGCCTTAAAGAGAAGAAGCTTGGACCAATTTAGTATCAGAATAAATGACCAATATCGTATTTGTTTTAAATGGCGGGAGCAAAGTCCCGATGAAGTAGAGATTGTAGATTATCATATCAGGATAAAAAGAGATGGTACGAATTCCTACTCATAGAGAACCTTCGCATCCGGGTGAGATGTTATTGGAAGAATTTTTAAAACCTATGGGGATAATTCAGCGTCAATTGTCAGATGCTATTAAGGTGCCAAACCAGAAACTAAATAAAATTATAAATGGAAAAAGAGGCGTACCCCCAAGTACCGCCATGAGATTGGCAGAGTATTTTGGCACATCCAAAGATTTTTGGCCATATCTCCAATCAGGATGGGATTTATACAGTGCTATGAAGAAAGAAAAAGAGGTTTTGATTGGTATTAATCCACTGAAAACATAAAGAAAACTTTCAGCTGCACAACCTGTTGAATTCAAAAATGAAAAGCCGGACAAATCGCTCCGGCTGCCGCCAATCCGCTGCGCTCCTTGGCGGCAGCTGAGCTTGGTCGTTCAACACATGAAATATCTTAATCTGATAAGGCAAACTCCGTTCCGACCAGTTCGGCAGCCGTCAATGTCCAGGGCTGCACTGACTTTGTGATGCCTGACCGAACCGGCCGGTGAAAAAAATCTGTTTTTCTCCCTGCGGTTCTCCCTTCATGGTGAACCCGCGAGCGTTATGCGCCATCCTGTCCGTAATGGCATCTGCCAGGGTCTGGTCTTCAAGCCTGTTACAAAACCCGCCATACATGGACAACAGGTTTTGCAGAGTCTGCAAATAGTTCAAGCACGTAAAGAAGATTATGGTCACGGTCATAGGCCACGGCTCCAATTCTGAATCTTCTCTGCGGCCCCTTACCTACCCATTCCTCATCCCAGGCAGGAGGATTCAGGTAGAGGTGCTCATCAATGTCAAGGACGGCATACGGCTGAGGCTGCCAGCTCTCCATCTCACCGGCAGCGACTTTGCCCAGATCTGAAGGGTCATAAAGAATGAATTGGGCGTCAAAGCGTGAACTCCACCATCCCCTAACATCATTATGCCCAGTGCAACCCTGAAGGTCCTCGGGAGGGCATTGTGAACCGTCAGCCAGACGGCACATTGGATCACCATGTGTTTCAATACAGGGATAGTCAGGCCCGGCCGGATTCATCCATCCATACCAGTATTTTGCTCCGGTGCCCTTGGTGCCGGCAAAAAGAACGGCTTCCTTGCCTGAAGTGGTGGTGATCCACGCTCCCCCCTCCCATTCATCCGGATGCTGGTAGCCATGCAAGGACCTGCTTACCACATCATCTGTCTCCAGCGAACTTTCATAAAGCAAAAGGGGTGTCTCTGAAAGGTGGGCGCCATCAGGGGCAGGTGTTCCGGCTTCATCGACCCAGGGACGGTAGGCAAAGAGGGACGGGCCTTGACCTGACCAGCCTCCATCCCTGTAACGGCCGGTTGCCAGATATTTCCCGCCGGTGTGGGCATCTGCCCAGTTTGCTGGTATTTCAAAGAGATAGCCATTTACACTGTAAAGAGACTGGTTGCCAATGTACCATGCACCCCTTGGGTCCGGCGCGGAAAGATCAGGCGCAATCCAGGCATGAGAAGGAATCATTGTAGAAGAATCATCCTGAAAGTGCTGGCCAAAAGCGACGTGAATCTTCGGTCCTGTTGCAGGGTGATCAAGAAACTCCATGCCCACCCTTGGTATTTCATTAAGCCCCGGGAATATTTTACTTAAAATATCATGAAACTCCTGGACAAAGCTGGCACTGTTAAGATCGGCAACATTCCTGGAAATAACCGGGGCCGGAATAGTGACTTCAGCTATCTGGTCACCGTCATGGTAATCCCATGTCCTTTCATGACCGGTTATAAATAATGACCCAGGAAATCCATCAGCAGCACCGCCCGGGTCTCCGTCCGGCCGGAAGGTCATGGCATTTCCGCCGTATGCAAATGTCCTGGGGGGATCTTCTCCGCCGGGCAGCCTGAATGCCCCCAGATACTGAAAATCACCAGGCTGAAGCAGTTGGGTCCGGGAAGCTGGCGTGGAGGAGGGCCGGATTTCCACTCCCACACCGTCATAAAAAAGTGAATCCGGGTCCAGCCTGCCGTTTTTATTAAGATCCACACCAAAATAAAAGGTGTAAAACCCCGGCGGCAGAGATGCAGGATTCGGAAGATGAACAGAAGGGAGATTGACCAGGGGGCCCTGATAAGTCACAGACAGCCCCGATCGCCAGGAAAGTGTTTGACCAATCACATCAAAAAAAGTCAGGCCCTGGGGCGTGGATGCAGCCACCCACCAGTCACCGGCGCGAAGAGCGTCACACCCCGGGTCCAGCGATGCTGTAATCACCAGCTCTTCCCCCTCCCGGATTGAAATATCACTGTCAGAGCCGTTCACTTTTATGTCAGGCGCCGGAGCAGACCGGCAAGCAGAAAATTCCTTCCATCTGTTATAAAAATAATTCAGCACGGGCACAAATTCCTGAGTTGCCTTGAGATTGCCTGCCCGGCTCGGATGGCTGTCCTCTGTGGGATAGGCGCTGGTGTGGGAGGCTACGGGATGCACATGCTGCACCGCGCCGTTCCTCCACCTGTGGTGATTGCCACCTTCCTGGCCAGCATCATTTTTTGCAGGGCTGCCGCCGTTGCTGGTTAGCACATTGTAAAAATCAAATACTGCCACATTTCTGTAATGGTAGTTGGCAAGCCATTTGTGAACAAGCCAGTCATTAAAGGCCCTTGCATTTGCGGCATGAGCCGGGGTAGTGGCTGATGAAGCCAGGGGAGGAGCAGTTATTGCCACAAAAAGCTTGTCCTGCCTTGTGGCAAAATAGTTAAGGAGGTCCATATAGATTCCCTTGGCGTTTTCAATGGTCATGTGCGTGGACCAGGCGTCTTCTCCCCTGAGGGGATTGTTGGCAGAGGTGGGAGGATTGGCCGGATTGCCCCCAAGATTTGAGTTGGGGAAACATGATTTGAACATGATGACTGTATTTTCTCCGCCCGGATCATCGCCCAGCCTGGAATAAGAGGAATTTTGGCCGCTTTCACCATACAGGGCGGTCAGATAAGTTGAACTTGACGGCCCGTTAAACCACTCATACCAGTACCCGATATCAGTCCTGTCGCCTATGGAATCAGGCCCCCAGCCGTAATTGGTATCGCTCACAAAATAGTTGTTGTTCATCAGGGCAATGCCCAGCCCCCCGTTGTCATCCGCAAGCCAGTTTTCTCCCACGGAGTGATGAATAAATATCAGTTTGACAGGTGAAGCGGGAGGCGAGGCCTCGGCCCCCCAGGAAGGTAGCTTAAAAAATGTTGAAAAAGAGATGAAAAAAGCAAGGAAAAAAAGAAGGGAGTGATCTTTTGACGAAGCTGTATTCACAGGTTTCCTCCTTTTCCCGAATTTTTTTTGCAAGGGCCTTCGGGAACCTTTTAAATATTGCAAATTGTAACAAGCGGTTGCATGGAGCTGTCAGGTGGCGACCTGAATTTTTTTGCCGGAGGGCCGGGCCGGAATGACAGATTCAGGCCTACCAGCCCCTTGACATAAAGTACCAATAGGTGCCGAACATAAAAAGGATCAGCAACTGTATGGCATGGTATCGCCACCTCGCCACCATTCCCTCAAATTCAGAATAGACAAACATATAGAGAACGTAAAGGGCGGCAATGACTGCTATAAGCATTACGGGAACGTCTATGGCCGGGTAAAGCCATTGGGGACAGGAGAATGTCCAGGTCTCCAGTGCGGGAATTCCAAATTGTCTCCCGACCACAGGAAAAAAATCCGGGGCCTTCGAGATAGTATAGTTGAGCCGGTATGCAAGCTCTCCGGCAAAGGCAATGGGCAGAAAAATCGGCACCATTGGTGAAAACTTGCCGAATAGTTCATCTTCTGTCATGCCAAACAGCAAGGCACCTATCCTGTTGACGCAGTAAACATACAGGAAACCCGCCAGCAGAAGCATGGAATAGAGCAGCATGTGGCATGAAAAGGCATGGCTGCAAGCCTCCAGGATTGAACCTGTACCCTCTGCAAAGAACCTGGCAAGCTGCGAGCCCATAAGAAAGGGAATTATGTAGGAACAGGTAATGAACCGGCCCTTGTTCACTATGAGTTCCCTGAAAGGGTTGCGGAAGTTGAGCTGCGGTGCGTCGTAGGGGCAGAGCTTCAGGCAGTGACCGCATACAAGGCAGTCGAGGTTGTTACGGACATTGAATGCGCCAAGATAGACAGGACATCCAGGTTCATCTTCATCACCCCGCTTGCAGGCAAAAGTGGTGCATTTGCGGCATTGGTCATGATTGGGCCTGAACTCAACCATTGAGAGTGTCGAGGCAACCCCTGTAAGGCGGCCCATCGGACAGAGGTAACGGCACCAGGCCTGTTTTGGGAAAAGTGCAGCGCATACCGCAGCGCCTGACAGAATGGCGAGCAGCAACAGGGCAGTGCCCAGGGGAGACTCCTTCATGCCTGTGGATTCTTCGATCCAGATAATCAGGGCCAGAAGCGCCACAGACCAGTAGGTGCCGTATTTGGAGAGTATTCTTGGCACGGGCCGGTGCCAGGTAAGACCCAGACGCTGTAATATTCTCCCAAGGCCTGGAAACGGGCAGAAACCGCACCACATTCTGCCAACGAAAAACCAGCTCAAAACAACTGTTGGCCACCACAGGCCCCATGCAAGAAAAAGAATACAGTTTCTTGACGGATCCTGGGGACCGAAAAGGCCTTCAATGATTATGAAGGTAAAAATTATGTCGCCAACGGTGCGGCAGATTGCATGAAGCTTGCGCCTTTCAAAAATCCGGTAAAGGCCTGGGAATACCTTGAACAGGTCGATCCGGGCATCAGGATCCCTGTCAAAAAGTATATCTGTAAACTTCTTAAGCGACAATAATATCCTGTGTTGCTCCGTTCGCCTGGCGCAACTCCTCCATATCAGTTTCTTCCTGACCTTTCATTAAATTATTACTGAAAAAAAGTACCCTTTTCATGAGGGCATTGCGGCAATGACATCGAGGCATCTAGGCCCGGCATGCGTGCATCACAGGCTCTGCCCAGGATCAGAGTGAGGTCAGGGTAGCCCGTTTCAGTGATTCCACAAAATCTCCCACGCCTTGAACCAGGCCACTGCCAGGCCTCCACTGTCCATTTTTGCGCCTGATATGGCTCTCAATGATTTTGACAATGGCGCTTCCGACGATAATCCCGTCAGCAACCTCCGACAGCATGGAGACCTGCGAAGGTTCTGAAATTCCGAAACCGACAGCCACGGGCCTTGAGGTCATGCCCTTAACATGCCTCAAGCCCTCTGCAAGCTCTGGAGGCAGTTCGGCTCTTGCGCCTGTGATACCCGTTATGGATACATAATAAACAAATCCACGTGAAGATTTGACTATGCGTTTGAGGCGTTTTTCAGGAGTATTGGGGGCAACAAGAAAAATATTGCAAAGCCCCGCCTCCCTTGCCGCGCGGTTCCAGTCCGCCGCTTCATCCACGGGAAGATCGGGAATAATCGTGCCATCTATACCGGCATCTGCGGCATCCCTGGCAAATCGCTGAATGCCGTACTGGAACAGCGGATTGCAGTAGCCCATCAATACCAGTGGAACATCCGTTTTCTTGCGAAGTCTTGAAACCATGCCGAACAGGACCTCGGCATTTATTTCATTCTCAAGCGCCCTGTTGCTTGCGGCCTGTATGGTAGGGCCATCGGCCAGGGGATCAGAAAATGGCAGGCCAAGCTCTATGAGATCAGCCCCTCTACGCTCCATTTCAAGGACCAGGGCCCCGGTGGTTTCCAGATCCGGATCTCCAGTTGTGATAAAGGGGATAAGCGCCGCCTCGCCTTTCTTTCTGAGCCTTGCAAACATGCGGTCTATACGGTTCATGACTCACTCCTTCCCCTCAAGATTTCCGCCACCGTCTCCACGTCCTTGTCTCCCCGGCCGGACAGGTTGACCACCACTGTCTCATTACCTGACAGGGCAGAAGCCATTTTCCGAAGGTAAGCAATGGCATGCGCGCTTTCAAGAGCAGGAATTATGCCCTCGGTCTCTGACAGCAGCCTGAAACCCTCAAGGGCCTCCTGGTCGTCAATTGCGACATATTCCGCCCTGCCCGTATCCTTGAAAGAGCTGTGCTCCGGGCCCACCCCCGGATAATCGAGGCCAGGAGCCACCGAGTGCGCTCCCTTTATCTGGCCCCACCTGTCCTGGAGCAAATAGCTCATGGTGCCGTGAAGCACACCCGGGCACCCAACGGTCAGGGTTGCCGAGTGGTGTTCTGAATCAAGGCCTTCACCAGCTGCCTCAACCCCGACAAGGCGGACATTCTCATCCCTTGCAAACGGAAAGAATATGCCCATTGCGTTGCTTCCGCCGCCAACACATGCAATGACAATGTCGGGAAGGCCGCCTGTAACCCGGCGAATCTGCTGCCGAGTTTCCCTGCCTATTACGCTTTGAAAATCCCTCACCATTGCCGGATATGGATGCGGACCGACCACGGACCCGATTATGTAATGCGTATCCGCCACATTTGTTACCCAGTCCCTGATTGCCTCATTGATTGCATCCTTAAGGGTTTTGGTGCCGGAATCCACGGGGATGACCCTTGCACCCGCAAGCTCCATGCGGAAAACATTCATTGCCTGGCGCACCGTATCCTTGCGCCCCATGTAAACCTCGCACTCAAGCCCCATGAGCGCGGCGGCCGTGGCGGTGGCTACTCCGTGCTGCCCCGCTCCTGTTTCCGCAATGATGCGTCTCTTGCCCATGCGTTTTGCAAGCAGTATCTGCCCTATGGTATTGTTTATCTTGTGAGCACCGGTATGGGTCAGATCCTCCCGCTTGAGAAAGACCCTTATCCCGCCAAGCGCCTCCCCCAGCCTTCTGGCCTGGTAAAGCGGTGTGGGACGGCCTACATAATCCTTCAAAATTGCATTAAGCTCATTCCTGAAAGATGCATCTTTCCTTGCGCTCCGGTATGCGTTCTCCAGCTCCTGAAGAACAGGCATCAAGGTTTCGGGCACATACCTGCCGCCAAAGATGCCGAAGTGGCCGTGGCGGTCAGGCTGACAGCCTGCCCTGGTTCCGCGTGATCGAGTCTTTCCTTGCTGCAAGATATTCCTCCGTGGCCCTGACTTTAATGAATTTGTATTTTGACGATATAATTGGAAGTTATAAAAAATATCTTATGTTATGCTTTATGTTTGGGGCTTGCTGCCCGGAAGGAAGCGCTCCCGGCTTTGCAGATTTAATGATGTCTTGCAGACAGCCTGTCTCGCCTTCACCCCGCGGCCCTGACTGTTTCCAGGAATTCCCTTACCCTTTCCATATCCTTGCGTCCGGGCCGGACCTCGAGTCCCGAGCTTGCATCCACACCCCACGGCCTGGCCTGGGATATGGCCTCCCGGACATTGGCGGGGTCAAGGCCGCCTGCAAGAATAACAGGTTTCCGTGTTGCTGTCCTGGCCTTTCTGGCAATTGACCAGTCAAAGGTTGATCCCGTACCTCCCATGGCCTTTTCTGACCATGCATCCAGCAAAAAACCTCTCACCCAGGGCTCATAGGCGGGCAGAAGTCCCAGTTCCCTTTCATCTCTGATCCTGAATGCCTTGATTGCCCTTGGGGCAAAACGGCGGCAAAAATCAGGGCTTTCCTGACCATGAAGCTGGACAAAATCAAGGCCGCAGTAGTCGACAAGCTCCCCTATGCGCTCCGGCTCCTCATCAACAAACACGCCTACAGACGAAACAAATGGCGGCAGGGCCTCGATAATGCGCCTGGCCGCATCCGGTTCAACCCTGCGAGGGCTGGCGGCAAAAACCAGACCGATTGCATCAGCCCCGCTCAAGGCTGTCTCAACCGCCTGTTCCTCACTGGTTATGCCGCATATTTTTACAAAAGTGCCGGCCATTTCACCCCGCCTTTCCGGTGGCATCAGTTGCTGAAATACCGGCAAGTTCCCTGAGTTTAGCCTGCCTGTCACCTGCCTTTACTATTGACTCTCCTATCAGAACCGCGCAGACTCCTCCTGATTCAAGCTCCTCGATCTGTTCCCTGGAAGAGATGCCGCTTTCGCTTACAACGGGAATATTGCCGGGTATCATTTCGCGGAGGCGGAATGTGGTGTCGAGAGATACGGAAAAATCCTTGAGATTCCTGTTGTTTACGCCAATCAGATCAACCTCGGCCCTCATGGCCCGTTCGGCCTCGTATTCATCATGCACCTCGACCAGGCAGTCCATTCCACGCTCCCTGGCGTGGGCAAAAAGCTCTTCCATAAGAACCTGGTCAAGAATGGCTACAATCAGCAGGATCGCATCTGCGCCCCAGACATCAGCCTGCTCCACCTGAAAATGGTCTATGATAAAGTCTTTTCGTATTACCGGAAGCGAAGTTACAGACCTTGCCAGGTGCAGATATTCCAGGCTGCCTTGGAAAAATTCCTTATCGGTAAGAACGGAAATTGCGCTGGCTCCGGCCTGCTGATAATCCGTGGCCAGGGCCACCGGATCAAAATCAGGACATAGCAGCCCCTTGGATGGTGAGGCCTTTTTGACCTCAGCAATTATCGAGATTGGTTCAGGTTCCGCAAGTGCCTTTCTGAAGCCCCTTTTGGGGCCGACAGACGTATCCGGCGGGACTATGCCGCGTCTCTTTTCCTCTTCTACCTCGCGGCGCTTGAATTCTGTTATTTTGTCCAGAATGGTCATGATTGCCATATAAATCCAATGATAAAAATCAGGGTCCTTACGTCTGAATTCCTGTTGACAAGAGAATCAGCGCGGAGCTGTTGCAAACAACCAGGGATGTCAGGCAAGCCTGCCTGGTCACATGGCCCTGAGCTTTTCAAGCGCGGCCATTGCCCTTCCCGAATCAATGCTCTCCTGCGCAATCCCGGCGGCTTCCCGTGGTGAACCCGCCTTCCCCGCAACAATTATTGCTGCCGCAGCATTCATGACCGCTGTATTGCGCGCCGCGCCCCTGGCGCCTGAAAGTATCTCAAGCAGAATGCGGGCATTTTCCTCAGGACCTTCCCCTGCGATCTGCTCGATGGAGCATGGTTCAAAGCCGAAATCAGCAGGCGAAACGCTGAAGGTCTCTACCTTTCCCTCCTGCCAGCACGCGACTTCAGTGGGACCCAGGGGGCTGATTTCATCAAGCCCTCCATGACCATGAACCACCCATACTGTTTTTGAGCCGAGGTCTCCAAGCACCTGCGCAAGCGTTGTGACAAGGGCAGAATCATAGACCCCCACCACCTGGCAGTCAGCGCCGGCAGGATTGGTAAGCGGCCCGAGCATGTTGAAGATGGTCCTGATGCCAAGCTCCTTCCTTGGCCCTATCGCGTGCTTCATTGCAGGGTGAAGCGCGGGCGCGAACAGGAAGCCGATGCCTGCATCCGCAACAGCCCTGCTTATCTCTTCCGGCGACATGTCCAGGCGCACCCCGAGTTTTTCAAGGACATCGGCACTGCCGGACCTGCTTGAAACCGAACGGTTGCCGTGCTTGGCGATTTTTACGCCAGCTCCCGCTGCAATAAAGGCCGCCGTGGTTGAAATATTGAATGTGGACGCCCCGTCTCCACCCGTTCCGCAGGTATCAACAAGCGGCTCATCCCGGGGAATATCAGGCCTTACGGGTATTACCTTCTCGCGCATTACCCGCGCCGCCCCTGTTATTTCCTCAACATTTTCGCCCTTGAGCCGCAGTCCCATGAGTATTGCGCCAGTCTGCGCCGGCGTGGCCTTTCCCTCCATGATCCGCAGCATTACCGCGTGCATCAGCCCAGAATCAAGGGATCTGCCCTGGGCAAGTTGTGCAATCGCCTCCTTGACAGGTTCCATGCCAATCACATCTCCATAAAATTCCTGAGCAGGTTTATGCCTTCCGGAGTCATGATTGACTCCGGGTGAAACTGGACTCCCTCAATTGGCATTTCCGTATGTCTTATGCCCATGAGTTCATCCTTTTCGGACCAGGCGGTGGGTATGAGAAATCCGGGAAGCGTTGCCTCATCGACTATGAGAGAGTGGTAGCGCATGGCCTCGAAAGGATTTGGCAGCCCCCTGAACACGCCTTTCCCGTCGTGACGCACCATTGAAGTCTTGCCGTGCATCAGCCGTTTGGCCCTTATCACATCGGCGCCGAAGGCCGCCCCGATGGACTGGTGGCCAAGACAGACCCCAAGTATGGGAATTTTGCCCGCGAATTCCCTGATGGCCGCAACGGAAATCCCGGCCTCGGCCGGCGTGCATGGACCAGGCGAAATCAGGAGCCGGTCCGGGGCAATGGAGTGAATATCATCTACTGTAATATCGTCGTTCCTTACAACCTTGAGCCTGGCCCCGAGTACTCCGAAGGCCTGGACAAGGTTGTAGGTGAAGGAGTCATAGTTGTCTATTACAAGAAGCATTTGCCTGATCCATACAGATGGTTGATTGGTTTAGAGCTCTTCCTGCGCGGCCTGCACTGCACGCATCAGCGCCCGTCCCTTGTTCAGGGTTTCGTTCCATTCATTTTCAGGGTCCGAGTCTGCTACTATTCCGGCCCCGGCCTGGAGATAGAGACGGTCGCCCTTCTGGCACAGGGTCCTTATGGTGATGGCCATGTCCATATTGCCGGAAAATCCGAGGTAACCGACTGAACCCGCATAAGGCCCGCGTTTTACAGGCTCAAGTTCGTCAATTATTTCCATGGCCCTTATCTTGGGAGCGCCGGATACGGTGCCGGCGGGGAAACACGCCCTCAAAACATCAAACATATCATGGCCCTGGGCAAGAGTCGCCTTGACCCCTGAGACAATATGCATGACATGTGAGTATCGTTCAATAACCATCAGTTCATCTACCCTTACACTGCCCATTTCTGCAACTCGCCCGGCGTCGTTACGGCCAAGGTCAACCAGCATGAGATGCTCGGCCCTCTCCTTGGGATCGGCCAGCAATTCCTTTTCAAGCGCAAGATCCTCTTCGGGGGTGGCTCCGCGCGGCCTGGTACCGGCGATGGGTCTCAGTTCAATAGTCCTGTCTGTAAGGCGAACGAGTATTTCAGGGGAAGAGCCTATGATAACCTCGTCTCCCATCTGCAAATAGTAGAGATAGGGAGAAGGGTTTATGCGTCTCAGCGCCCTGTAGAGCTGAAATGCAGGCACATGTGAAGTACCGGAAAAGCGCTGGGATAACACTACCTGAATAATATCGCCTGAAACAATATAGTTTTTTGCCTTTTCCACCATCGCCTTGAAATCTTCCCTGGGAATTTCAGGTTCAAGGGTGGTTTCAGGAGGTCGGCTTACCGCAGGTTCGGGATAGCTGATGCCGGAACGGATCCGGCGCTCTACCGTTTCAATGACATTTACGCTGTTTCTGTAGGCGGCCGCTGCTGTTTCGGCACCGCTTCCCTCAGGAAGATGGACGGATGCGACAATCTTCAGGTTCTGCTTCAGGTTGTCATATATCAGGACCAGTTCGGGAATCATGAAGAAGGAGTCATGGAACCCGGCTGTATCAGGCGGACAGTCCGGCAGACGCTCCATGAACCTCACCATGTCGTAACCAAGGTAGCCCACCGCGCCGCCGAAAAAGCGGGGCAGTTCCTCAGGCTCCCAGGGTCTGAATGTGTTCATGATCTGCCTGAAATGGCGCACAGGGTCGGACACCTCGGTCTCTTCTCTCTGCTGCCCCCGTTTTTCAAGGAAAACAGTAGTGCCTGAGGAGCCGAAAGTCATGAACGGCCTCAGGCCTATAAAGCTGTACCTGCCCCACCGTTCTCCACCCTCAATGCTTTCAAGCAGAAATGCGTGTCCGTTATCGTCGAGTTTCGCAAACAGTGATACCGGGGTATCCAGGTCCACTGTTATCTCTTTCCATACAGGGATGATGTTATATTTTTCAGCCAGCTCTTTGAATCTGGCAAGGTCTGGAATTATCATTTTGTCTTATTGCAGGCTACGGCCTGATTGCAGGGTTTGTTTCAGGGCTGAAGGCACTTCATTCAGCCCGTTTACGCGTATGTCGTATTGAGCCTGATTTTGCATCATGTAACCGGCTCATTCGAAATTGAGGCTATTAAAAAAGCCGCTTTCACTCATGCTGGTGTCCACGGCTTACAGATCAAAAAAATATTTTTCAGTTTTCCTGCTTGGTGTGGACCTGACTCATATGGGGGCAGACCACCACCATCGTCCTGTTACAGGCCCTTCAGGAGTTTGATAAACTGGTATATGGTGCTTTTCTTGTGTCATTATCACTTTCCGGCGCTATTGGCCATTTATTATGCGTCTGGGTGTCCGGTAGTTTTGACCTATTGAGTGGAAGATGTCAAGAGAAGCATTGGTTAGCTTGCGGGACACGACAACCCCAGGCCGTTTGCCAACAGCTGTCTGCTTGGTTACAGAAGGATTGTTGTCATATCCTGCCCGCAAAGCAGTGTACATATCCAGCGCAAAACCATATACGGATGGAACAGAAGTGGAAAAAATATTGTAAGGGTTTTACTGATGGGATTTCTTTTAATTTTCAAAATCAATCTTGTTCAGCACCCCAGATTGGGAAATACGCAATTTATATCATACAGGTTGTAGGGGGCAGAAAGAACTTCAGGGGCGGCTATGAAAGCCGCTCCCATGTTACCAGAAAAGATTTCGCTGTCGCGATCTTTTCCATACGTCCTTATTCCATGAGGTCGCAGATCCCGTTGTTGTTTTCGTCAACAAAATTCATTCCGCGGCCTGCGCCCGTGCAACCGCCCTGTCCCGAGCCATTGCCTCTGCCCATACCAGTGTGACGGCCATTGCCCATGGGCGCTGTGAACATAGGTTTGCCGTCCTTGTCGTAGCGGCCCCTTTCCATGGGGGATGATATTATCTGGTCAACCTCGTCCTGGGTCAGGTACTGGGCTGAATATGTGACTCCAAAAGTGGCAAGTTCGGCTGCAAAGTGTCTCATGTGATTGCGGGAACCTTTTGCAAGGTTCTGGTAGACAACGAGGATATCTTCATTGTCGGTTGCTGCAATCAGCGTTTGAAGGTCATGGATATCAAGGTCTTCAATGGTTGCGCCAACGAGAAGCGCCTGCTCAAGAGAGGCATTGCCCTGTGCAACAAGGGTATTGTAAAGCTCCTGCAGTGCGCTGTCCTGGAATACGCCCCTAGCATCATCCACTACCGGGTCTGTAATACCATACTTGTCAAGAAGTGTCTTTACTGCATCCATGTGTCTCTGCTCACTTGTGGAGATAAGCTCAAAGGTAAGATTGTTCCACTTTTCATACATGGCTGCATAAACGTCCCTTGCCAGTTTCTCTTCCTCTCTCATTTGTACAAGGCCTGCAGTCTCGTTTTCGTCAGGGGTATCATAAGGAAGGGTGGATGCAATGGCTCCCGTGGGGCCATACATGCCGCCGCCTTGCATACCGCCACAGTTGCCCATGCATCCTGCGGATGCGGCAGATGCTGCTGCAATAATGAATGTTATTGAAACAATCAACAGTGTTATAGGCTTTTTCATGATTTTTCTCCTTTGATTCAGACTGGGGCTGCCTATGAGCCTGTGTCAGGGCAGCCGATAAGGTTCAGGGTCAAGGCAGATTAATCAGTTGTCAAGGGGATTTTCTTCGTAGTTGTCACAGATGGCGTCACCGTCAACATCCACAAAATTGTCCATGCCAAGCGCCATGTAGGCAGCTCTGGTCTGAAAGTCGTCATGAATGCCGTCCTCGTTTTCATCCACAAAGGGACCTATGCCGAGAGCCTGGAACAGCTCACTGTCCTGGACTATGTCGGCTACCCCGTCTCCATTGTCATCGACGAAGTTCATGCCGCCCGTTACCTGTCCGAAACCCCCAGGGTTTGTGAAGACATCATCGGAAACATCCACCTCAAAGTTGTACCTCTGGGGCCCCAGATCTGCACGGAAGTTCCTGGCGTGTCCATACTGCATGCCGGTACCGTCTTCAGTATGGTCACCGATGCCCGCATAAGCTGTTGCCGTCATTGCTGCAGCTACTGAAACAATTGCCGTTGTTCTTACGAGTTTCTTTAATGTTGTCATTTGCCTTTCTCCTTTTCCGGTTTGATTGTTAAGGTTAAACTGTTACTTTCTCCTTGTTTGAAGTCTTTTGGATAATGAATTCCGGCCGGTGTCCAAAGTTATACTCAAGATTCGTGCCATTTCTGGGTGGAAGGATAAAATGTTGTTATTGCGGTATATTAAGCTAAAGATGTGACGATTGTTCAGAAGAAGGTTTTCGACAATCCGTGCAGGCTGCTCGACAAGATTGTCGAATCAACAAGTTCAGGGGATTGGTGCGGGAGGTGCTTTTTGCCGTAAATATGGAAGCTGGGAAGCCTTCTGAAAGTTCGTAAAAAGTGGTCTGTTATTTGCTCAATTTTGAATGTATGGATTAATGAACAGGTTTTCTGGCATAAGCAAATTGATAAAGACAGGGAGCATCTAATGAAAAGTTTGGCCTTTTGTATAACAGTCATATTTATGTTTTTTGCCGTAGCTAACGCCCGGGCAGATGAGACATTGCTGCGGGGCAAGGTGATTTCAGTGGATCGTGACAGCGGCAGGATAATAATGTGTGCAGGCAAGATGAGTGCCTCAACCGCTGACTGTAATGCAACTCACCGTGTTGTTATAAGTGTAGAGGACAGATGGATTCCAGGAGGTGTCCGGCCGGGAAGGATGGCCCGGGCCTGGGGAAGTTTCGGTAAAAAAAGGACCACCTTTTACGCAAAAGCAGTCAGGCCAGGCTGTGGCCGGGACATGACCGGCATAAGGGGCAGGCTCAGGAAGACCGGATATGCCAGGGGGCAGTGTCCCTCACAGTGTGACAGGGATTTTCATGGGGGACAGAGTGCAAAACCATAAGGGGCAGGGCCTGTCTTTTTCTGGAGTCTTTTCCAGGCTCAAGCCGTACCACGCAAATATTCTTGCCTTCATTCTTCTGTTCTGTACCGGAGCGGGAATCTTCGGAATCCAGATGCAATGGCTCAAACAGTCATTTATGAGCGATGCCAAGGACCATGCGCGCCTGGCAGCAGATATAATCTCCCTTAATACCAGTCATGCCCTGACCTCTCTTTCAGTCATGTACGACATACTTGCCGGGCCCATGGGAAACAATGCCAGGTTTATAAATTACCTTGAGTCAGTTGAGCCGTTTTCCCCTGAAGAGCTTGAGGCCTTTGCCCGGGAATCCGGCTTTGCCGGGGCAGGAATCCTGCGGGCGGACGGTGTTCGGATAGAAGGGCCCACCGG
>JALVQQ010000093.1 GCA_027025395.1 Deltaproteobacteria bacterium
TCTGGTTGGGATTTTCGCCCCGCCTTTCAAACTTGTAAATTAAGATGTTAAGATGTGCTGTAAATGTTCTGCTCCATTGGCCTCCTTCGTGATTGTGTGCCCTTGTTTCTTTTCTCATGGTTGCCCCTGTTTGTCCGGTAAACCGAGAGTCAAGGTGATGTTATGGCGGATTCACAAAAAAAGTCTCCGGGCTCCCCTGCGGAAGCAGCCATCTTCCTGATTGACAGGAACTGGATTGTAAAGGCTGTAAACAAGAGGGCAGAGGAGTGTACCGGCCTCAAGGCGGCCGAACTGATTGGCCGCAAGGGCAAGGACATTTTCTGCACAGGGCCAGAGGATTCCTCGTTTGAAAAACTTTGCCGTCCTGTCAAGGAGGGCCATGTTTTCACAAATCATCCCGTGCTGTTTCATAATGTGCGGACCTGCCTTCAAAGGGCGTTCCTGGCTTCCATAATTCCGGTTCCCGATCCGGAAGGCCAGGTGGCCGGTGCGGTAATATGCCTTCAGGATCCTGAAAATTCATCCTATATTCACCATCTGGCCCTTGAAAGCATTGTTGAAGGTGTTGTCACTGTGGATGAAGAGTGGCGCATAACCTCGTTCAACCGTGCCGCCGAAAAGATAACCGGCTGGCGGCGTGAAGAGGTTGAAGGCAGGTTGTGCAGCGAGATTTTCGGCTCAAGCGCGTGCGGAAAGGAGTGCCTTTTACGGGACGGCATCTCAAGTGGGCAGTCCGGCCGTGTCCGTTCGCTGTTTATAAGGCATCGTGATGGTCAAACCATCCCGGTTTCCGTCAGCGTATCGCCGCTTTACGGCCCTGACGGCGAGGTCATCGGCGGCGTGGAGACCTTTCGGGACGTTTCCAGGTCGCTTCGTGATGACATGATAATATCTTCTGTTGCCGATGGCGTTTTTTCCGTTGACAAGGAGTGGCGCATAACCTCGTTCAACCGTGCCGCCGAAAAGATAACCGGCTGGCGGCGTGAAGAGGTTGAAGGCAGGTTGTGCAGCGAGGTCTTTCAGTCAAGCATATGTGGAGAAAAGTGCCTTCTCAAAAAATCAATGACCGACGGGTGCCCTAACATAGATCAGCCTATATTCATAAAGTCCAAATCCGGTGATTCCATACCTGTTTCCATCAGCTCATCACCACTTCTTGATGATCAGGGCAATGTAATAGGCGGTATTGAGACCTTCAGGGACAATACCACGGTTATCAGAAAGGGGCTGATACTTGATTCCGTGGCTGATGGCGTCTTTACCGTTGACAGAAACTGGAAGATAACCTCGTTCAACCGTGCCGCCGAGAAGATAACCGGCTGGTCAAGGGATGATGCCCTGGGAAAGAGCTGCAGCGAGGTTTTCCACTCCTCGATCTGCGGGCAGAACTGCGCCATCGCCGAGAGTCTTTACAGTGGCAGGCAGATTTCCAACCGCTCTATAAAAATCGTCAACCGGCAGGGAAAGGAGGTCCCGGTCAGCATCAGCGCGGCGCCTCTTGCAGATCATGAGGGCAATATAATTGGCGGGGTCGAGACCTTCCGTGACCTGACTGCAATTACCAGTCTGCGTCAGCAACTGACCAAGCAGTACAGTTTTGAGCAGATCGTCTCAAGGGCCGACTCCATGCAGAGGCTTTTCAAAATACTGCCTGAAATAGCCAGAAGCCCAAGCACCGTGTTGATTACCGGAGAGAGTGGTACCGGAAAGGAGCTTGTGGCGCGGGCCATATACTCGGCAAGCCTGAGGCGTGACAAGCCCTTTGTGGCCGTAAACTGCGGCGCGCTGCCTGAAACTCTGCTTGAGTCTGAGCTTTTCGGATACAAGGCCGGAGCCTTCACGGATGCAAAAAAGGACAGGGCCGGCCGCTTTGCAGCGGCAGAGGGCGGGACCCTCTTTCTTGACGAGATTGGCGATATTCCCCCATCCATTCAGGTAAAGCTGTTGAGGGTTCTCCAGGAAAAGGTTTACGAGCCCCTTGGGTCCAACAAGCCGGTCAGGGCCGATGTGCGTATAATTGCGGCGACAAACAGGGACCTGAAGGAGATGGTCAAATCCGGCGATTTCAGGGAAGATCTCTATTACAGGTTGAATGTTGTAAATATCAATTTGCCTCCGCTGCGGGAGCGCAAGGAGGACATACCGCTTCTGGTCGATCATTTCATAAAAAAATTCAGTGCCGAACAGGGCAAGGATATTGTTGGGATTGACCCGGCTGCCCTGAACCAGTTGATGCATTATGATTATCCGGGCAATATAAGGGAGCTTGAGAATATAATTGAATTTTCCTTCATCCTGTGCGAAGGCGGGTATATCCGGGCAGAGCATTTTCCCGAAATGTTCAGGAAGGAGCTTGCCGGTGATTCCCCGGCGGCGACGGGCCGCGCGATGTCCCTTGAGGAGATTGAACGCGAGGCTATTCTCAGGGCGCTTGAACGGAACGAATGGCGCAAAATGGCCACATGCAGGGAGCTCGGCATATCAAAAGATACCTTGAGGCGCAAGATTGCAAAATACGGACTTGCAAAGAGAGACTGATGCAAGGGGACAGGCCGGGCCTGCCCGCCGGCCAGGTGATATTACCCTTCAGGGCAGGGTGGAGCGGGTAAGGTTCAGCTCACCGGAGAGCGGTTTCGTGGTGCTCAAGGTAAAGCCGGCGAGGGGGGCGGAGTTCGTGGCTGCCGGCACAGTGGCGGAGGTGGTAAGCGGCTCCGGGCTTGAGGGTGTTGAGCTCCAGTTGCGCGGCAACTGGGAAATGACCCGCTACGGCAGGCAGTTCAGGTTCAGCCAGTGCAGGATACTGGGCAGCGAGCTTCTCTTTTTCCTCTCAAAGGTAGTCAAGGGCCTGGGGCCTGCCATGGCAAAATCACTTATCGACTCCTTTGGTGAAGAGGAGCTGGTGCGCATCCTTGACAATGAGCCTCAGCGCCTGCTCCAGGTAAAGGGCATAAAGGAGAAGCGGCTTGCCCTTATAATGCGTTCGTGGCACAAGCACCGCAGCCTCCGTGACCTTGCCCGCTATCTCGGAGGCAGGGGGCAGATATCTCCAAACCTGCTGGTCCGCATATATAATCATTTTGGCGAAAACTCCCTTGAGACAGTCAAGAAGGACATATACTCCCTTACCGAGATCAGGGGCGTGGGGTTCAAGACCGCAGACAAGCTTGCGGTTTCAATGGGGCTTGATCCAGGCTCGCCCGCCCGCATCAAGGCCGCCATCCGGCATGTGCTGGTTGAGTCCGCTGAAAACCACGGCCACTGCTGGCTGACCTCGCAGCAGCTTGAAGAGGCTGTTACCGAAGTTCTTTCCTCCGATGAGCACTCTCCTGAACCCCGGATGATTGAATCCGTCAAGGGACAGATGATCCTTGACGGCAGTATCGTTCAGGGGGCGCGGGGCGAGGTTGGGCTGTCGGCCTACCGGTACATGGAGGACTGGCTGAGAGAATTTTTTCTGACCCGCTCCGCAAGGTGCAACAGGCCTGTGATTGCTCAGGAGGATATTGTCTCCTTTCTCGAGCAGTACGAGGAATCAATTGGCATAGAGCTTGCGCCTGAACAGAAAGAGATAATCACCAGGATTGCAGCAGAGCCGCGAATGGTTTTTGCCCTTGCCGGATATGCCGGCACCGGCAAGACCACCATCTGCAAGGCGATCCTTGATCTGCTTACCACCCGGTTTGTCGATGACCGCGATGACGTAATCTGCTGTGCCTTTACCGGCATGGCCTCCTCCCGCATACGAAAGGCCACCGGTTACGAGGCTGTTACAATTCACAGCCTGCTCAAGTACCGCGGCGAAAACAGGTTCGAGCACGGTCCGGACAATCCCCTGCCGCATAGGGTCGTGCTGCTTGACGAGGCCTCAATGGTTAGCCTTCCGCTGTTTTACCGTCTTGCAAAGGCCCTGCGGCCCGGGACCCTTCTGGTAATGGTGGGAGATCCGGCCCAGCTTCCGCCAATTGGCGCCGGGAATGTGTTTGGAGATGCGCTGAAAAATGAACTTGTGCCATCGGTGCATCTTGAAAGGATTTTCAGGCAGAGCCAGGAGAGTGTTCTTGCCCTTTTCGCAAACGAGATCAGGCAGGGCCGTGTGCCCGAGGGGGTCGAGTCAGGGGAGTGGTCCGATTTCCGCTTTGAAAAGGTTGAAAAGCATAATATTTACGCGCTTAAAAAGAGAAGCACGGAGCGGGAACTCAAAATGTACAGGGAGGAAAATAATCAGGCCATCCTTGATCACATCCTCGGGCTTGCCAGGCAATATGCCGCGCGGCTTGACTACCCTGTGTGGGACTTCCAGGTACTGACTCCAATGAGGGGAGGGCAGCTGGGGACAGAGATCTTTAATACAAGGCTCCAGCCGATACTTAACAAGTCAGGCGGCAAGACAGTTACCCGCGCGGGTATAACCATTCAGGAAGGCGACAAGGTGGTTCATCTCCAGAACCGCGATATGCCTGTTATGGGATGGGGGCAGTTTCTTGAGGAAGAGAAGCAGTTCGAGGCCGTGGAGTTCCGTAGGGTTTTTAATGGCAATGTGGGGCTGGTCTCCAGGATAGATGCGGAGGCAGAGCAGTTCTACGTGGTTTATCCCGAGCGTATAGTAGTGGCATATGATTTTGATTTTCTGGGAGATATTATCGAGCTGGCCTATGCGCTTACAGTACACAAGGCCCAGGGAAGCCAGTACCGTGTAGTGGCGATTCCGCTTACAAATTCCCACTTCATAATGCTTAATAACAAGTGGTTCTATACTGCCATAACCAGGGCGGAAAAAATGGTGCATCTGGTCGGGCAGGAGTACGCCCTGAAGCGCGCAAGCACCAATATTCAGGGAGTGTCCCGGCAGACCTGGCTCTCTTCCCGGGCGCTTCCTCATGGTGAAACGGCCTGAGGCAGGCAAAAAACGGATGGGGGTCTGATGATATGTGCCTGAATCCGGTTGGGCGCATGTGCGCCAGGGTGTGTTTTTATTTATTTTTAAAACTGTTATGGCGGTAAAATTCTTGACATGCCACGGTTCTGTGATTATGGAGTTAGGGCTTGTACGGCCGTGTGGCGCACCTGCCCCGTTACATGTTCGGGCCGGACGGGGCGGCGGTTTCTGAAGAGGTTGTGCGCGGGTTTAAAACAGCCATTAAATACACGATTGATTTTATTGCCTTCTATCCTGTTTCCTGCGTTGGCAAGATGTGCGCCGCGGCATGAATCCTGGCACGCCTGAAAGGTGCCTGTCAGGCAGGGAGACGGCCATAATCCGCAAGACGAACGGCCCGCCACGCAGATGCAAATGCAGAATTTTTATTAAATCGAGGGAGTAACACTACTGATGAAACGTACATTTCAGCCCAGCAATCTTAAAAGAAAGAGAACTCACGGTTTTCGTAAGCGAATGAGCACAAAGGCAGGCCGCAGGGTGATCAACCGCAGGCGCGCAAGGGGCAGAAAGAGACTGTCTGCCTGAAATTAACCTTGTAATTTGAAGCAGAGAAGGGGCGCAAACTCACTGAAGAGGTGGGAGAGGTTACGAGGAAGCAGAAATTTCAGCAGGGTATTCAGCGATGGTGAAAGGATCAGGCTGCCCGGCCTGACGGTACGCTGGTCTGTAAATTCACTGCCATTCAGCAGGATGGGAACAAGCGTTGGCAGGCGTTTTGGAAATGCGGTCAGGCGGAACCGGGCAAAGAGGATAATCAGGGAGCTCTATCGCACCAGGAAAGAAATTTTCCCAGTGGGAATTGATATTGTATTCATGCCGGCAAAAGGCTTCCTTGACAGATCGTGGCGCGGTCAACAGGATATTTTCGGCAAGGCTGCCAGGAAAATAGCCAGGGCATTGAGACAGAAAAAGGAAATTGACTCTGAACCGGGATAACAGCCACATATGCGGAAAGCAGTCCGGGCCCCTGAAGTGGGCTGGCAGCGCACTGATTTTTCTTATTCATGCTTACCGCTTGCTGATTTCTCCCCTGTTTCCCCAGACGTGCAGATTCCATCCAAGTTGTTCAAGGTACATGGAATGTGCGGTAAGACGTTACGGAGTATTAAGGGGAGGATACCTGGGGATAAGGAGAATCCTCAGGTGCCATCCATATCATCCTGGCGGATATGACCCTGTGCCATGATTGCCTCTGTCAGGCCATGCGGTGTTTGCGGCATGT
>JALVQQ010000094.1 GCA_027025395.1 Deltaproteobacteria bacterium
TCCAGCCCTTCCGCTGTCCTGCTCCAAGGCTGAAATGACGCCGCTCTGGGAACATCCCGTTCCCCTGCTATTGTTAAGAAACTGATTTTGGAAATATCTGATGTAAGATAATTCCTGTCTCCAGATTCCACTCACCCCCACTCTGACCTCCCCCACAGCTCCCAGGGCGGGCCGAGCAGGGATGCTTGAGTTGCGGATAAATCAGCCTCTCACAGCACCCTCAAGCATCCCGCCTGACTGCCGGATGGCAGGCAGGCGAGGGCCGCAGATGGACTTTTTACAAAGCCGAAAAAATAAAAGAGGGCCTGCATCATGCAAACCCTCTTTGAATTATAAGCGATCTAAGTTTCAATTAAAAGGGATAAGATTCCAGGTCTATTATTCTATCAGCAATGGCCCTGCGGCGCGAGACCGTGTCAATGGGCTGATAACGGGCAAGCTTCTTTATACCTGCAAGCTGGGCCCTCAATGTGTCACCCTGCTCGACATAGGCAAGTGCCTGCTTTGCCCACATCTCGATAGTTGGTATCTTGTCGTCCACATAAGTCTCCACAGCAGCAATCTGGTATTTTGCTTTCTCTTCGCCCTGGGACTCGATGATCTTCTTAGTACGAAGCAGCCCGCTCTCCATGGCGAAAATCTCAATTATTATATCTGCTATCTTTGCAAGTATCTCTTGTTCCTTAACCAATCCAGCACCAAATTTCTGGGCTGCCAATCCCGCAACCATCAGGGCTATCTTCTTGCTCATCTTTACCATATGCTCCTGAAGTGAAAGGGGCTCATCGGGTAACTGCACCGCCAGAGGTGAATAGCTCATGAGCTCTTCTGGTATGGCCTGCGCTGCCTGCAGGAGATTGAGCCTGCCCTGCAAGGCCCTTCGCATCAGGGTGCCCGGGATCAGCATGCGGTTGATCTCGTTAGTACCTTCCCAGATTCGGTTTATCCGTGAATCCCTGTAATAGCGTTCAGCCGGATACTCCGCGCAATATCCGTACCCACCCAGTATCTGAACATATTCATCAACGCAGTAATCTAAGCACTCGGAGCCATAGACCTTTGTGATGGAGCACTCAGGGGCATATTCCTCTATGGCCCTGGCATTCTCTGCTCCGCTTTTCTTGGCCTCCGAATCCAGGGTGCCCAGCTTGTCATCGAACATTCCGGCCATCCTGTACATCATGCTCTCGCTCATGTAGGTGCGAATGGCCATGTTTGCCAGTTTGGTCTTGATCATGCCAAATGAGCTAATGGGCACCTTAAACTGAATCCTGCCCTTTGCGTATTTGACGGCTCCTTCAATACATCCCTTGCATCCTCCAGTGGTCATCGCCCCCAGTTTCCACCTGCCTATATTGAGAATATTGAAGGCTATCTTATGGCCTTTCCCAACCTCGAACATGAGATTTTCTACAGGCACCTTTGCATCCTCAAGAATCACCGGTCGCGTGGATGATCCATGGACCCCCATCTTCTCTATTTCAGCTCCTGTTGAGACACCGGGGAAATCTTTCTCTACAATGAAGCCTGTAAAATGTTCCCCATCCACCTTAGCATAAACAACAAAGGTGTGGGCCCACCCCGCATTAGTTATAAACATCTTCTCGCCGTTCAAGACATAGTACTTGCCATCCTCAGAGAGCACGGCCTTGGTTTTAGCGTTCAAGGCATCCGTACCGGCCCCCGGCTCCGTGAGGCAGTATGCGGCACACCATTCCCCCGAAGCAAGCTTGGAAAGATACTTCTGTTTCTGCTCTTCACTACCAAAAAAGACAATGGGTAACGTGCCGATACCCGTATGGGCGCCATACACCACTGTGAAGGACCCTGCGGTTCCCAGTGCTTCCCCCACCACCGTGGTGCTTACCTTATCCAGGCCCAGGCCACCGTATTCCTCCGGAACATCGGTACCTAAAAGACCCAAT
>JALVQQ010000095.1:0-493 GCA_027025395.1 Deltaproteobacteria bacterium
CAAGTTTGAATGTCTTGCGGTTTTTCTGAACCGTCATGCCGTTTATCTTTTTCAGCAGATCAGCGCTGTTTTGGGCGGTTACGTCGATAATCCCGAGAGCCAGGGCTTCAGTGGCGGTTGCGGAGACACTTTCCCTGACAGCCCTTTCGGCCCACTGGACATTTCTGTTGTGCCGGCTGGCGATGCTCCTGGCCAGCGCGGCCACATCATTTTCAGCCTTTATGCTCATGGTGGAGTTGGCGTCCGGATCCAGGCCGGGAATTACCGGATGCGCTGCGCCTATGTTGGTCCCAGGGGCCATTGCGGCAATATCCGCGGACATTACCAGCAGCGCCCCGGCGGATGCGGCCTGTGCGCCGGACGGTGCGACAAAGACCGCCACCGGGATTTCCGCTCCCATGACGGTCTTGACCATGCCTCGAAGGCTCTTGACCAATCCTCCCGGAGTATCCAGCGTTACAAGAAGAAGGCCGGCCTTCTGTTCAAGCGCGTG
>JALVQQ010000095.1:503-6091 GCA_027025395.1 Deltaproteobacteria bacterium
GTTCAGAAACTCCAGCATTCCCGGATTGACCGTTCCTTCAAGCCTTATGGAAATTATTCTGGGCCTTGTCTCCTTTCCTGCCATGCAGGTGCCGCAAGCGGCAAAATAAAAAACAGACAGCGCCAACAGCAAAATTGCCCATGGCACTCCTGGCTTTCCTCTTGCCAGGGCGCTGAGAACAGGACCGGATCTTTTGCAAAACCGGCCACGGTGTCCGCCTCTATTTGCCTTGAGAGGCGGTTCGGCGCCTCCAGGGTGGCGGAACGAAAAACATCGGTTGTAAACGGTCGTGGTCATAATCTCGTGCTGTTTCCTTGTGTGGTGCCTTTCCAATAGTCAAATGCACATTGGCCTGTATCTGCCTGCTCCGCATGCAAGGCGGACGGGGCGCGGACGCTGCCTCGGTTCAGCCGTCCCGCAGCTCCCTGGATGAAGCAGCCTGCGGGCAGATAGCTTCAATCATCTGCAGGTCTTTCCATGCCTCGAGTTTGTACTTTTTCTGGATGTTGCCCCTGAGCCTCAACAGAAAGGCAGGCGCATGCGTCACTATTACCCTGGTGTTACATTCGGAAAGATCATGCACCTTTCCCCTGAGCTCCTTGACAGGCATGTCCACATCAAGACATACGGCAGCGGCTTCATCTCCAAGGCATAGTATAATCTCTGGCGAAGCCATGCCGATCTGTTCAAGAAGATGCTTTCTGCAGGCGTGAAAATTTTTCCTGTCAGGAGGAATCCCCCTGGCTGACCTGCATTTTATCGCATTTGTGACAAAAACCTGTCTCCGTTCTATGTTCACGGCCCTTAACATCTTTGTCAGCAATTCTCCGGCCTCGCCCTGGAACGGGAGCCCCCGTTCCGAATCAACCAGGGTGGGGCCGTCCCCAACGATCATGATACGCGAAGGGAGGGGCCCCTGGCCAAAAAGAGGAGATGATATCCCGGGGGCAAGGGAGCATGATCTGCAGGAAGCAATTTTTTTCTTCAGGGCCCCGAGCGGGTCTTGAGGGCCTGATACAGCAGGGCCCGGCCCTGACAAAATTGCGGCGGCCCGTGACGGCGCGGCCCTTGAGGGTGCCTGGCTGAGTGTCACTGCTTCCTGCCCCGGCGGCCGGTTCAGGGTTTTTTTGAACTCTTCAACCGCAGCGGGGGTTACAGGGATGCCCGCACCCATTTCAGAGAAGAATTTCAGCCAGCTGTAGAATCTGCGCAGCAGACTGGTTTGAGATTCCGTCATGGCTGTTCCTGTCGAATGCTCTCTTTGGCAAATGCCGCATGCATGGACCGGGTTGCCCCCTCATGTCCTTTTAAAAAAGGCGTTCAATACAAAGAAGACGGCCACGCCTGCCATGGCGCCCATGGTATCAGCCAGCCAGTCTGTCAGGGTCATGCACCTGCCTGGCACAAAGTACTGGTGCAATTCGTCAGTGATTCCGTACAGTGAGGCCGCAGCCACGGAAAATATATACAGTTGCGGGATACGTTCTCCCCGTGTTTTTCTCCACCAGGCAATGAGAAAACCGAGACCGGCATATTCAAGGCCGTGCATTATATAATCCGTGGCAGGAAGCAAGGGAAGGTCATTGCCAGGTACTGAAGAGGCTGCAAAGATGATACAACAGTAGATTATTACAAGTGCCGGGGGTATATTTACCTGTTTCAAGACCATTTATGATATTTCTCCCTGACCGCCGGCATGGCTGGCGGTGCTTGACGTTAAAAACAGATTAAACTATGAATTCGCATCTGCATAGAGGCACTTCGGAGCCTGCCTTCGGCCCGGCTGCATGATCCACAAGGCGGCATTTTCATTCATGGCACAAGCCAGGAGGTCTTTTAAAATTGAGCAAAGAGAGTCAGGTAATAAAACAGCGCCGGAAAAAGGCGCAGGAAATGGAAGAGGCGGGAATAGAGCTTTATCCCAACGCCGTCCCGGCGCCGGCACCAATATCATCAATAGTTGATGAATATGGCGGCCTTGACGCAGAGGCCCTGGAGGGCCTTGACAGGCAATTCCGCGTCGCAGGCAGGATTATGGCCATGCGCAAATTCGGCAAGGTCTCTTTCTGTCACATCCAGGATGAATCCGGAAGTATCCAGCTCTACGCGGCAAGGGACACCCTTGGCCAGGATAGCTACAAGGTATTCAAAAAATATGACATAGGAGACATCATATGGGCGGAAGGGACGCTTTTCAGGACCAGGACCAACGAGCTTACGCTCATGGTCCGGGAGGCGCGGCTGGTTACAAAATCATTGCAGCCGCTTCCTGAAAAATATCATGGCCTTACAGACAAGGAACTGCGTTACCGTCACAGGTATATTGACCTTGTGATGAACAGGGAGGTCAGGGATACCTTCAGAATGCGTTCGCGTATAGTCCAGCTTCTGAGGCAGTACTTCTCCTCTGAAGGTTTCCTTGAGGTGGAAACCCCCATGATGCAGCCCATTGTCGGAGGAGCAACGGCAAGGCCTTTTGTCACCCATCACAACGCCCTGGATATAGACCTTTTTTTGAGGATTGCGCCGGAACTCTATCTCAAGAGGCTTCTTGTGGGAGGTTTTGAAAAGGTATTTGAGCTCAACCGGAATTTCAGGAACGAGGGTATTTCCATTCAGCATAACCCTGAATTTACCATGCTGGAGTTCTATGAGGCATACGCCACCTATGAAGACCTGATGGAGCGCACAGAAAATCTTTTTGCAATGATCGCCAGAGATGTCAGGGGCACAACTGCCATCACATATCAGGGGGCTGAAATCAATCTTGAGCCCCCCTGGAAGAGGATGACCCTGGAGGAATCGCTTACTGCTGTCGGCAACATACCAGCCAATGAGTTGAAAGACAGGGATGCGCTTTCTCAAAGACTCAAGGATGCGGGAGCGCCCGTGACTGGTGACGAACCACTCGGAAAGTACTGGACAAAACTTTTTGATCTGCTGGTGGAGCCAAACCTTGTTCAGCCTACTTTTATCACCCACTATCCCACTGATGTCTCTCCGCTTGCAAGGCGCAACGCGGAAAATCCGGAGGTTACCGACCGGTTTGAGCTCTTTATTACAGGCCGGGAGATAGCCAATGCCTTCTCGGAGCTTAATGATCCAAGGGATCAGGCCAGGAGGTTTGAGGAGCAGGTCGCCAACAGGGGAGATGACGACGAGATTCCCCCGGAGGTTGACTGGGATTATATCAACGCCCTTGAAGTCGGCATGCCGCCGGCGGCAGGGGAGGGGATCGGTGTCGACAGGCTGGTCATGCTTTTGACAGACTCTCCTTCCATAAGGGATGTTATCCTGTTTCCACAACTAAGGCCGGAGCATATCAGGCGTGAAAGGTAACTCCTGGCCCGGGGCCGCTTTTTTGAATCCTCCAGGGTTAAACCTATGAAGTATGAGTTTTTCATGGCTGCGCGCTACCTGAGGTCAAGGGGGCAGCACGCCTTTATCTCCCTGATCACCTTTATCTCAATGGGAGGCGTGGCCGTGGGGGTGATGGCCCTGATAGTTGTTATTGCCGTAATGGCAGGGTTTGAAAATCACCTCAGGACAAAAATCCTTGGTATCAATGCCCATATACTGGTCAGGGCATATGGAGGTGCCTTTGATCACGTCGAGGAGGTGGAAAAAAAGGTACTGTCCTGTTCGCTGAAGCATGAGTCTTTTGCCGGGCGCGTTGCCAGGCTTGTCAGCGGAAGGCCGCAGGAGGCACGGGTCACTGCCGTCACACCCATTGTCTATATCCAGGCGCTTTTAAGTACGGGAAACGCCGTAAGCGGTGTTGCAATAAGGGGGGTTGACCCGGCCACTGTCGAATCGGTTATGAGTGTCGGGCAGATATTGCTGGGCAGGGGGCTTGACGCCTTTGGAGGACATGCCGGGCGCCACCCCCCAATAATAATTGGCAAGGAGCTTGCCCGTAATCTCCAGGCCGGCGTAGGTCAGTCCATCCAGGTAATCATGCCAGGCGGCACTGTAACCCCGGTTGGCATGATCCCCAGGATACGCACCTTTCAGGTTGTTGGCATCAATTCAAGCGGCATGTACGAATATGACTCCTCCCTTGCATTCATTCCCCTTGCAGCCGCCCAGAAGCTTCTTGGCCTTGGCAAAAAGGTCCACGGCCTTGAGCTCAGGGTCTCGGACATATACTCGGCAGACAGGCTTGCCGCCTTGATTGGTGAAAAACTCGGGTTCCCCTTCTGGACAATGGACTGGCAGAAGATGAGCCGAAACCTCTTTGCCGCCCTCAAGATGGAAAAGCTTGCAATGTTTGTAATCCTCACCCTTATAGTTCTTGTTGCAGCGTTTAATATAATCAGCACCTTGATAATGATGGTCATGGAAAAAAAGCAGGATATTGCCATCCTGAAGGCCGTGGGCGCAACCGACAGGCAGATTCTGAATATCTTCATGCTTACGGGCCTGATGGTCGGTTTTGTTGGAACAGCACTTGGCGTTGGCGGCGGGGTGGGCCTGTGTCTTCTGCTGTCAAAGTATAAATTTATCAAGATACCCAAAGAGGTTTACTATACAGATACCCTTCCAATACTCATGAATAATATTGATATAATCCTTATTGCAGTATCAGCCGTGGTCATCTGTTTCCTTGCCACGATTTACCCTGCACGACAGGCGTCCCGGATCAATCCCTCCGAGGTCCTGAGGACCGGTTGAAAGGGCCTGTGCCATGAAAGTCGCCCTTGGCGGCAGATTAGGGTCTTGCCCGGCGGTCAGGAGCATCGGGCTGAAATGCAACTGGCACGACTACTCAGCTTCACAGCAGGCCGCCATAATGGCAGCCAGTCGCATCTACTTCCCGACCATCTACTATGCCGGAGCGTTTCATGCCGCGGGGAAAGATATATTTCCGTCATTTTCGAGCTATTATCATCTGGGTGACAAGATAAGACAGCTGGCGCTTTTCAGCATCACCAAGACGCCTCATCCCCGCACGAGAATCTTTTTTGGCAGTGAAGGCTCACGCAGGGGCAAAATCCTCTCCTGTTTTTCATACCCCTTTGTGGGCAAGATCCCGGTGGGATCAGGCAGGGGACAGGGGGTGTTTCTAATAAAAAACCGTGACGACTTGAGGCAGTATGTTGCTTTGGCCTCGCCATCATATATACAGGAATATATCCCTGCAGAGCGTGATCTCAGGGTGGTGATAATAGGCGGCAGGATAGTAAATGCCTACTGGAAGGTGTCAGTGCCTGGAAACTTCAGGACCAATGTTGCCCAGGGAGGCAGAATCAGCTTTGAAGACCTGCCTGAAGAGGCCCTTGAAGTCGCCTTGAGCGCTGCAAGAAAGGGGGGGATTGACTACGCCGGTTTTGATCTCTGCATGCACCGCGGCAGGTGGCTGGTCCTTGAGGCAAACATGAATTTCGGCCTGGAAGGCTTTGCGGCAGCCGGGCTTGACCTTGGCCGAATGCTTTGCGGCATGATTGCCCGCAACCAGATATGAACCCGGGGTTTGGGTATAACCGGACCAGAAACTAAACAACCACCGGCTGTAAGCCGATGGGTTTAAACCAAGGACTGAAAGTCCGGATACGGGTCAAAGACCCGTTTATGACTCAGTCCTGAAA
>JALVQQ010000096.1 GCA_027025395.1 Deltaproteobacteria bacterium
ATTCCTGTTCTCCTCAAGGGATGCCGCATAGCCCTGCGCCGCCCCCCGCGCCAGTTTTCTTACCCTTCCGATATATGCGGTTCGTTCCGCAACGCTGATTGCGCCCCGCGCATCGAGCAGGTTGAACGTATGTGAACACTTCAGGCAGAGGTCATAGGCAGGCAGCACAAGCCCCTTTTCCAGCAGCTTCAGTGATTCCGCCTCAAACGTGTCAAACATCGCCTTGAGCGCATCGACGCCCGCGGCTTCAAAGTTGTAGGCTGAAAATTCAACCTCGTCCCTGTGGTGCACCTGGCCATAGGTGACAGAGTCGTTCCACTTCAGGTCATAAACATTGTCAACACCCTGGAGATACATGGCTATTCTCTCCAGGCCGTATGTAATTTCCGCTGTAACCGGCCTTACGTCTATTCCGCCTACCTGCTGAAAGTATGTAAACTGGGTGATTTCCATGCCGTCCAGCCATACTTCCCAGCCCAGGCCCCATGCTCCCAGGGTGGGGGACTCCCAGTCGTCTTCCACGAACCTGATATCGTGCCTTTTCAGGTCAAGCCCGAACTCTTTCAGGCTGTCAAGGTAAATGTCCTGGACATTTTCAGGCGAGGGCTTGAGCACCACTTGGTACTGGTAGTAGTGCTGGAGGCGGTTGGGATTATCGCCATAGCGGCCGTCGGTCGGCCTTCTTGACGGTTGAACATAGGCGGCATTCCACGGGTCCCTGCCCAGGGAACGTAAAAAGGTTGCCGGATGAAATGTGCCTGCCCCGACTTCCATGTCATAGGGTTGCAGAAGCAGGCAGCCCTGGGCCTCCCAGTATCTGTTTAGTCTGCTTATAAGTTCCTGAAAAGTCATGCCAGTCCTTTCTGTTGCGTGAGTGGAAGCAAAAAAGCTGTATGTCCCGGTCAGCCCAAACAGCGCTGTTTTTTATCTGCCCCGGGAAGACGGTGCCACCCCGCACGGCAAAACAAAACGTCCAATAGCCGCGTTTGCCTTGATCATGGCCTGGCTACGGTTCGCGCGCAACCCGGGGCGCCGTCTCTTTTAACAATGCCCTGCAGTGTCTTTCCTTTTGCTGGTAAAACACAAAGCTTTTCAAACAGGGCGCCGCAATGCCACCGTGCCTGGCAGTTGTCCTTTTGCCAAAATCAGCAGAAAAGCGGCATCCTCTATCTATTTCAGTACTATCCAATAGTCAACGCCATTTTCGCGGATACTGTGCTTCAACTCCCTGAAGACAGTAATTTTTCCGCACCAATGCCTGATTGACGCCTGTCTGTTCACCCCTTCAGGCGGGGTCGGGTTTGAAGGCGCGGCGCAGGGGAGAGCCGGATATCATGCAAGGTTACTGTTGCATCACCGAAGTGGCGGCATTATATGCTTGGGGAATGAGACCTCCGCATCTGCTTCTTGCAATTGAAAGTTCGTGTGATGAAACCGCGGCCGCCGTGCTCAGGGACGGAAGCCGGCTGCTTGCCAATGTCATAGCATCCCAGATTGCCATACACCGGGAATATGGCGGGATAGTGCCTGAGCTTGCGTCACGCCACCACATGACCTCCATATCCCCGGTGGTGCGCCAGGCCCTTGAGGAAGCCGGGGTGAAGCCCTCTGATATAGATGCCGTGGCGGTTACACAGGGGCCGGGGCTTGTGGGTTCTCTCATCGTGGGGCTCTCATTTGCCAAGGCCTTCGCATTTTCCAGAAATATTCCCTTTGTGGGGGTAAATCATGTGCATGCCCACCTGTTTTCAATATTCCTAGAAGATGAAGCCCCTTCCTTTCCCTATGTTGCACTGGTGGTTTCAGGCGGCCATACCAGCATATATCTTGCTGAGGGTTTTGACAGGGTAAGGATTCTGGGTCAGACCCGGGATGACGCAGCCGGCGAGGCCTTTGACAAGGTTGCTAAAATACTGGGGCTGGAATATCCCGGCGGGCCTGTAATAAGCAGACTTGCCGCCAGGGGCAGGCCGGATGCCTTTCTGTTTCCACGGGCGAAATTGCCTGATACCCCCCTTGATTTCAGTTTCAGCGGCCTTAAAACCGCGGTCCTCACTGCTGTCCGGAAACTCGAGGCAGAGGGGGGCGTGCCCATTGAAGATATTTGCGCATCCTTCCAGGAGGCTGTTGTGGATGTCCTGGTTGAAAAGTCCGTTGCCGCAGCCCTACGGACCGGTGTTTCTGATATTGTGGTTGCTGGAGGGGTGGCGGCAAACAGCAGGCTGCGGGAGGCCCTGCGCCAGGCCGGAGACAGGGAGGGGCTAAGGGTCCTGTGTCCCGGCGCCAGGCTGTGTACGGACAATGCGGCAATGGTGGCGATTGCGGGATACCACAGGCTACGCATGGGGCATGAGGATGGCCTGGATGCGGATGTTTATTCGCGAATGCCGTCATTCAGCAGGGGGAAGGCGGCAGCCCGCGTGTCATGACGGGCCTGTCTGGACAGATGGGGCAAAGTGTTCTGGCTGGCATGTTGAGTGATGAAAATTGAAAAACTGAAAGAGCTTGACAAGGGGCGGAAAGATGGCTCCGGTACATGGAATCCTCTTGAAAAGGCCCGATACTTTTTGCTGCTGCTCAGGCGGTTGCAGGGTAATCCCGGGACGCTTGCAAGGGGGGTGGCCCTGGGTGTGTTCGTCGGTATTACCCCTACGATCCCCTTTCACACAGTTCAGATAATCGCGCTGTCACCGCTACTGCGTGCCAATCCCGTTGCTGCCGTTGTGGCGAGCCTGGTCATCAGCAACCCCATTACCATTCCCCTGGAATATTACGGGGCATGGAAGGTAGGGACAATGCTTACAGGTTTTTCCATACCATGGTCTGAGGTCAAGGCGCTGCTGGCCAATGTTGAGCATGCCGGGCTGTTTGATGCCTGCGCTATCCTCATGCACAAGAGTGTGAAGCTTGTTGAGGCAATGCTGGCCGGAGGCTTTGTGATTGCCTTGCCCGCTGCCCTGATCTCATATTTTGCTGCCCTGAGGTTTTACAGTCTCATGGCTGCGCGGAGGGGGGGACCGCCTGCAGGGGAGCCAGGAGGTTAGCGGAAAGTTCGTGAATGCGAGAGGCGGCAAGCAGAGGCCCAGGCCCAAGCGGTCATTTGGGCAGAATTTTCTGGTTCATGCTCCCACAATAAGAGCCATAGCGGGTTTTGTGGAGGTGCCCGAAAGCAGGACGGTGGTGGAGCTTGGTGCCGGCCAGGGGGCGCTGACCCGCCAGTTGGCGGCTGTGGTCGGGCAGAATGGACGGGTGATAGCCTATGAACTTGACCGGGAGCTTGTGGAGTGGCTCAGGACAAGTGGCGGGCTTGACGCGAATACAGAGATACGTTTTCAGGACATGCTGACCATTTCCCTTGAAGATCTTGCACATGAAACCGGCGGCAAACTGACCCTGGTTGGCAATCTTCCCTACAATATTTCAAGCCAGGTGTTGCTGAAGCTCGTTGACCAAAGGGAATGGCTTAATCAGGCCGTGTTCATGTTCCAGAAGGAGGTGGCGGAACGTCTCACCGCGGGGCCTGGTTCGCGGAAATACGGGATTCTTTCAGTGCTGGCCGGCCAGTGTCTTGAAATCCGCAAACTTATGGACGTGCCGCCGGGCATGTTTTTCCCGAGGCCCAGGGTTGTTTCCCAGGTGGTGGAGATAAGGGTTGGGGAAGACCCGGTAACAGTTGAGGATCAGGAGGTTTTCAGGCTGGTGGTGAAACAGGCCTTCGGGCAGAGAAGAAAGACTGTAAAAAATGCCCTGTCCCGGCTTTTTGCCCATGATATAAGAGTGTTGGAGCGCCTGCTGAAAGATTCCGGGATTGACCCGGGCGTTCGGGCGGAGAATATAAGTATAAAAAAATTTGCCGAGTTGGCCCGGCGTGCCGGCAAATTTCTTTGAAAAATCCTGTTAAATCAGTTGACAAAGTGTAATGGCGTGCATTAAAAAAATTCATAGGGAAATTTTATTGGTTGTTTTCAATGCCGAGGGTTGACGCGATCCGGTTTTTTGCCTGGCCTGCCGGAAATGTCAGGCCATTAAGTTTGATGGGTGACAGAACTGTCACGGGTTTTGTGCCGGCAAAAGTCCACGCCCTGTAACCGGGGAGGGGGACCGCTTGCAGTGAGCTTTTCCTGTCAGCTCAAGTTCCTCGGCGGCAAGAGGTTTTTTTATGTCTATTGCTGAAGAGCGTCTGGATGAATATACGCGGCCGTTTAATGGCCTGAAGATAGCCGTATCGGAGCCGGAGCTGCTTGTGGACAGCCTTGCCAGCGAAGTGGCAGGGATTACAAGCACACTGGCTACAGTAGAGTTGTTTGGCGTATATCCCAACCAGGGAGAAGAGTGGTTGCGTTTCCAGGTAGCCTGTTCATATTTTTACATGTTCCTTGTCGAGGCGTCACTTGATGCCGTTGATTGCCCCCTGTCAGCGGAACAGATTCGAATGTTCAGGGAGAAGGTGGCGTCAAGGCTTTATGTGAGACAGTATGTCAGCAATGAAGAGCCTGCCGGTATGCTGGAATATTTTCTCTCATACTATACCGCCAACCTGAAGCTCTGGTATGACATTGCGGCCTCTGCGCCGGACAGTCCCGCTCTGCTGGACACGTTCTGTAACTGGGTCATGGAGTCCTGCCAGATCGAGATAAATCCGGTGCGCCTGAGCAACAACCTCAAGACGCTGTGGGAAAAGAAGATTGTACCCGCCATGACCTCCCATATTTGCCAGTAGTTTCCCCGGTGCCATTCCTTGTAAAAAAAGTTAGGGCGGCTGTCTGTTCAAGGCCTTGCGAATAGTTGCGCATCTTTTTGCCGGGTGATGCGGCCGGGGCCAGACAGGCCGTTCATCCGGACCGCCCCTGTTTTTCCTTCTCAAGCCCTTTCAGGGCCTTGATTCTTTCCAGTACCGGAGGGTGACTGTATTCAAGTATCACCTTGAGCGGATGTGGTGTGAGGTTGGACAGATTGTCAACCGAGAGTTTTTTCAGGGCTGAAATCATTGCGTCTATGTGACCGTAACTTTCAGCTGCATACCTGTCAGCTTCAAATTCGTGCTTCCTGGATATGGCCTTGTCGATTATGCCGGTTGCCATGTCTATGGGCGCATACAGAAAACCGAAGAGGAACAGTCCCGCATAGGTTGACGTATGTTCCATGCCAAATGCGGCGAACAGTTCCCGGTTCCCCAGGAACAGGCTCATAAGGTAAAAAACAAGACCGGACAGCAGCAGGTGGCGCGCCAGGGCCTTCAATATGTGTTTAAGTTTGTAATGGCCCATTTCATGTGCGATTATGGCGGTGAGCTCTTCTACTGTGTGACGTTGTATCAAGACGTCAAAGAGAACAATCCGCTTGAATTTTCCGAACCCGGTGAAAAATGCGTTTGATTTTGCAGACCTCTTTGAACCGTCCATCTTGAATACGCCCTGCAGGTCAAAGCGCTGCTTCCTGGCGTAATTCATGATGGAGTCTTTGAGCCTGCCCTCTTCCAGCGGCTCGAACCTGTTGAAAAGTGGCATAATCACCACCGGGGCTATAAAAAGCATCATGACCTGGAAGGCGCCAAGACCAATCCAGCAGTAAATCCAGGCGGCCTTGCCCGCCGTTTCGAAGAACCAGATGATACATGCAAAGACCATCCCGCCTATCACGGCTGCAAGCAGAAGCTTTTTCAGCAGATCAGATGCAAATGTGCCTAAGGTGGTGCGGTTAAAACCGAATTTTTCTTCAATTACAAATGTGCTCCATGCCTCGAAGGGAAGATCGATGATTTGCAGCAACAATACAATGATTCCGGCAAACACAAGCCCCTGTGTAATGGGGCCGGTTCCGAACTGGCGGGCTATTGAGTCCACGGCATTGAATCCTCCCGCCAGGATGAACCAGAGAAGCAGCAGAAGGTGGACAGAATCATGCACAAGGCCGAAGGCCGTGGTCTCGCGAAGGTACTGCTGGGATTTCCTGTACTTGTCCTCCGGATAAAAATCCCTGAATTCCCCGGGCACCTCTTCCCGGATGTTTTTAAGGTTGAGCCATGCGGCAGCCGAAGAGAGGGCGTAATTGAGAACCAGCGCTGTGACTATTATGGCAAGGTATATATTCATCAGTTTTCCGTTTTGGTGAAATCTGGAGTGGTTATGTTTGATGCCAGAGATTATAACCATGTTTCCTTATCAGTGGAATGGTGTTAACGGCTTTAATGGATTCGTGGGCAGGAAGTCGCTGACATGTCTTGCAATTCGCGGAATATACACATGGACAGGATGAAGCGTCCGGCTCCTGGTTTTGAGATATTTGTGGTGTCCCAGCCCGGCCTGGAGAATGTTACCGCCCTGGAGCTGCTGGATATGGGTATGGCCGGAAGGCTTGAACAGGGGGGAATCTCGTTCAGGGGAGGGCTGCCTGAAATTTACAGGGTAAACCTCTGGAGCCGTAGTGCGGTCAGGGTGCTGGTCCGCATTGGACGTTTCAGGCTCACGCGGCTTTCGGAAGTGATTGAGCGTTTCCAGCGGTACCCTTGGGAGATTTACGGTGCCGCGGACCCGGGACGCGGCGTGCGTGTCAGGGTAACAACCCGCAAATCACGTCTGTATCATACCGGCGCAGTGGCGGAACGTGTCCTGGAGGGCATCAGAAGACGCGTGGGCAGGCGGAGCATGCCGGAGGCCATTGGCCGGGACGGCGGCCAGGACATGCTTGTTGTAGTCAGGATAGTCCGTGACTGGTGCGTGGCAAGCGTGGACAGTTCAGGCCTGCCTTTGTATATGAGGGGATACAGGAAAAGGGGAGTAAGGGCCCCTATACGCGAAAATTTGGCTGCCTCCCTGATTCTGCTCTCAGGCTGGGAGCCTGGCCGGCCCCTGTTTGATCCCTTTTGCGGCTCTGGAACCATACCGGTTGAAGCGGCTCTTATGGAGGCGGGTATTCCTCCTGGAATAAACAGGGATTTTGCCTTTATGAGATGGAAGAATTTCGATCCCGTGCTGTGGAAGGCGCTTGAATATGGAGGCAGGCATGGAGAAGCAGGGGAGGCGCGCGGGGCAGAAACAAATATATACGCGGCGGACCGGGATGAGAGGGCGGTCGAGACGGCACGCATGAATGCCGAAGTTGCGGGTGTTTCCGGCATGATAGAGTTCAGGGAAATGCGGTTTGGCCCCGAGGTCCTGCCTCCCTGCCGGAGGCCTGGATGGATTGTCACCAACCCGCCATACGGGAAAAGGGTGCATGGCAGGGGGCAGCGCGGTGTCTACAGTGCAATCGGAAGGGCCCTTGTGAGAAATTTTTCCGCCTGGAGCATTACCTGTCTTGCCCCGTCGGCATTGAAGGAGTTGCCCTGCCGGAGGAGTGTATGTCTTGGGTCATTTCTGAATGGAGGGGTGAGGGTTCGGGTGCTTGAGTCAAGGGCATAGCGGGTATGTATGCCGGGCCCTGGCATACTTCTGTCAGTTGCAGGCAGGCAGTGCGGTTGACGGTGATTTGAGCCGGAGTTACGGTTTGCCGGTACCGGCCGCCGTGCATGGAGCCGGAATGTCAGCCAGACGCCCGGTCAATGTCGATTATTCTGGTCTTCCCGACATAATCCTTAACTTCGTAACTGCTGATGCTGGCAATTTTCCGGCTGATGGCGGTCATGCGTTCGATCTCCGCATGCAGGGTCTTTAGAGTCCTGTATGCAGGGTCGGCGGTGTCGGTTTTCTGTAACAGCATCCATAACTTTCCGGAAACCACCTGCATGGGCTGATTCAATTCATGCGCGGCGGCTCCGGCCATTTCGAGAACCCCTGCCAGCCGCTCCTTTTCAATCCTTTCGAGTTGCAGTTCATGTTCCCTGGACACGTCGGTAAGTATTGCAACCGCCTGGGGTTCCTCATCCAGAAATTTCAGTACCGAGATGTGCCATGCCATAACCCTGGTGCCGCCATGGAATTCAGGCATTCTCACTGTAAAGTAATGGTTAGGGCGTCCCGCCCTGAGCTCCTGCAGTTCCCGTTTTACATAATCCGAGTCCCTGGAATCGATGAAGTCCGTTACAGGTCTTCCCACAAAGTCGGCCCGGGGCACGCCGGTTATGTTCAGCGCGGCCCGATTGCAGTCCATGACTCTGCCATCTACAAGGCTGAAGCGGATTATGCCTATGGTTGGCGGTCCTTCTGTCAGGAAGCGGTATCTGTCATGGCTTTTTTTCATTATGGCAGCTGCCCTTGCAAGCTGCGCCCGTCTTCTTGTGGCGTACCAGAACAGTATCGCGCTGAGGCTGAAAAGCAGGATGATAAGCGCGGCACTGGTCCAGAGGATTTGCTGAAGGGCGCTGGCCGTGTCTGGCGTCAGCGTGGTCCGGAAGGGTTGGTGAGGCGAAATCGTGGCGTTTGCCGCAGCTGTTGAATAGAGGAGGGTCAACTGTTCCCTGAGCATAAACGTCTGGTAAATCAAAAATGCGCTTCCGGCAATTACCAGAATGAATATCATGGCTGCCGTCACTTCTGCTGGATTTTTCCTGATAAGATGCCTGGGTGACAAAAGCTGTATTCCTCTATAGCCAGGATATTTTCGGGGCGCGAGATGTTATTCCGCAGGTCTGGCCTCTAAAATGCATATACAAACCGGAGGAAAGGCCTACTGCAAGAACATCAGAATCTTCAGGACCTTTTTCCGTGTCTGCAGACAGTCTGGCGCACCTGCTGCGTTGCCTGATGGCCGGGGTTCGGATAAGCGTCCCCATGCCTTGTATCCGAACAGCCCTGCAGGCAGATGCGGGGAAGTTTGCGCGGACTGCTTGATAGGTCACATGTTTTCTTTTCGTTTAAGAGATCAATGGTCTTCACCGGAGCTTGCAGCTCTATGCCTGTTATCGTCACAAACCAGGCTGACCTTGATGATGAAACAGCCAGGGCCGGGCGTTCCTGGATGTTCATGCCGGTTGGACCATGACCGTGAAGGAATCCGCAATGGCTTGTTATGGAGGCGTTAATGAATGGATATTTTGGTGAAATATTGAACAATTCCGGGCACAGCGCGGAACTCAGGCAGCACGTGTCCGGTGTGATAGAAGTATGTCATGGGATGGATGAACTCGGGCTTCCGGTTGTTCCCTATCTTGCCGCCTGGAAGAGCAACAGGAAGAGGATATGGTATGAATATTCCAGCCCGAGGCTTGCCGCGCTCCTTGACTGCCCCCAGGAGGATGTAGCCAGATGCATGCGGGAAAGGGTGATTGACCGGCGCGAATTCAGGTATGTTGATTCGGTTGACGCATGCATTGAAGAGCAGGTAATTACCAGGAAGGAGCTGCGGGAGGGGCGGCTTGATCTGCGTAATATCGGGGTGCGAAAAGGCGGAGTAGAGGCGATTTACAAGCTTGGTGGCGAGCCTGACTCCATCTGGCTCAAGGATCAGGCAGTTATACGCTTTTTTGAAGTGGATGATATCTTTCTTTCCGCTGGCTGTCTTACCGATGTCACCAAGGAGATGGAGCAGAAGGAACTCCTTGAGCGAATAGGGTACTACGATGAACTTACCTGCCTGCCGCGGCGTAGCATCATGAACAGGCTCCTAGAGATAAATATTGCTCAGTACTGCCGGGGCCACCTGGAAGATTTTTGTTTTATCCTGATGGATATCGATCATTTCAAGCGCATTAATGATACGTACGGCCATCCTGCCGGAGACTATGTCCTGGCCACCATGGCCGGTATAATGAATTCGGCTAAGAGGAAGGAAGATGAGTTAGGGCGTTACGGCGGCGAGGAATTCTTTGCCCTTTGCCAGGGAGGTATCAGTACCGGCCTGGAATTTACAGAGAGGCTGAGGAGTATGATAAATGATCATGACTTTGTGTGGCGGGATGCAAGGCTTGAGGTGCGTTTTTCCGCCGGGGTGGCGGCGGCCAGCGAGCTGCCGGAGCTTTCAGCAGAGGCCATTATTCAACTTGCTGACAGAAGGCTGTACGTTGCAAAGGAGAATGGAAGAAACCGCTCTGTCGGAGCATGAATCCGGAATATTGGCCCTGGGCTTGTGGACGGGGCGGTTACGGTGGTGAAAAGCCGAAACGGCGTTTGGACATGTTGTCGTCCATCTATTTCTGTTCCATCAGTTCTGTTACATCAGCCACTTGTCAAGGCGTAATTCAGCAATGCGGTTTTTGGAATCCACAATGACGATTCTGCTTTTGCCGTCTCTGATTTCATCCGGACTGTAGTCGCCGTAGGATACGATAATTATGAGGTCGCCTATGCTGGCCTTGCGTGCCGCAGCGCCATTTACGCATACAGTGCCGCTGCCTTTTTCTCCTGCTATGATGTAGGTGTCAAAACGCTCGCCGTTTGTAATATTGTAAACCATAACCCGTTCACAGGGAAGCAGGTCCGCGGCTTCCATCAGGTCTCCATCCAGGGTGAGGCTGCCGTGATAGTTGATGTTGGCGTCCGTAACGGTGGCCCGGTGAATTTTCGATTTCAGCATGGAGCGCAGCATTGGCTGATATTTTTTAGTCTGCGGATATTATGCAGTTATCTATGAGTCTTGTCCTGTTTACATAAACAGCAAGCGCCAGAAGGGCAGGAGGGGAAATGTGCGAATTTTCAGCAAGGGTTTCCGGATCTCCAAGGAATATATAATCCACTTTGGCGTCTTTGTAACTGTGTATCAGTTCGTAAAGCCTTTTTACAACTGTCTCCCGGTTCCGTTCCCCGTCAGCTATCATTTTTCTGGCAAGCTGAATGGCCCTGAACAGACATACGGCCGTTTTCCGTTCCTCTGGCGAAAGGTAGCTGTTTCTGGAGCTCATTGCAAGGCCGTCCGGTTCACGAACAGTGGGATGTGACTTGATTTCCACCGGAATGTCCAGGTCCCGGACCATTGTTCGAATGACCTGCAGCTGCTGGAAGTCTTTTTCTCCGAAAACCGCCATGTCAGGTTGAACGATGTTGAAGAGTTTGGCCACCACCGTTGCGACCCCCCTGAAATGGCCGGGGCGTGAGGCGCCGCAAAGTCCCCTGGAGACTTCTGTAACCTCAATCCAGGTCTGGTGTTGCGCATTGTAGATATCGGATGCATCCGGAATGAAAATGCAGTCCACGCCGTGTTGCTCAGCAAGCCTAACGTCCCGTTCAATATCCCGGGGATACTTGTCAAGGTCTTCGGCAGGACCAAACTGGGCCGGATTTACAAAGAGACTTACAACTACCTTCTGGCCCAGGGATCGCGCCATGTCCATTAGACTCAGATGTCCCTGGTGGAAAAAACCCATTGTGGGCACAAGCACTGTCTTCAGGCCTTTCTGCCTCCAGGACAATGCAAGGCGGCGCATTTCTGTAATATCAGAAATTTTAATCATTTACACAACAGATTGGTTTGCAGGGGCATTGGTTCATCTCAATTCTGTTTTGCAAGAAATTCGCGAAACAGCGCGGCCATGATTCCGGCAAGCAGGCCCGCCAGCAGGGCTGCCGCCGCTATCAGTATCCTTCTGGGCTTTGCGGGATAATCATGGGTCAGAAACTGAGTGACCAGACGGGTTCTGACCAGATACGGCTCTTTCATGGAAATTTCAATTTTTTTTATCTCGGCCTCCATGCCGGGTATGGTCACTTCCTTGATTTTTTTAAGTTGAGATTCTTTTGCGGGTATGGTTTCCTTCAGGATCTTCAGGCGCTGCACTTCAAGGGCGGGTATTTTGTCTCGTTTGATGCGGTTTATTTTTTCCTGCAGCTCAATGATGTTAAACTTCAGCCGGTCTATTGCAGCCTGATTGTAAGAGATTTGGGATGTTGTAATAGAGGCGACCGCTGGATATTGACTGGTAAGGTTCTGGAGATTTGACTGCATTTTCTCAACCGTTTTTTCCCTGGTCATGATTTCCGCGCGGGCATCTTCGATTTTTCTTTCAAGAAGAGGGATGGTCTTCTTTTTCAGGTCGCTGATCTGTTTTTCGATTTTTTTAAGCTGGTCTGTTTTGAGCAAATCCAGGCCGGCCTCAATAGCAGGAATAACTGTTACCTGGTTGTATTTTATCTTTTTCCTCAGGTCGGTAATTTTCGCGGTTTTTTGCGTTCTTATCGCTTCATAGTAGGCGTTGTGCCTGGTTATTATCTCCTGAACCGGTTTTTTCAGCTCACTGATGGCCTCCTCATTGCTAAGCCCCATGGCTGTAATGGAAATGAAGCCTCCAACCTTTCTTGGCACTGTAACTTCGCTTATAAAAGTTGTGGTGTCATCAGGCCTGTACTTGCCTGCGGTGTCATAGGCTATGTCCAGGTAATGTTTGAGCCTTTTGACATCTTCAAGGTATGTTGGAACCAGTCTTCCGTTATTTGTGACCATGGTATGGCCAATCTTTATGGTTGCCTTGGCGTCATACAGGCTTGGGGCCAGAAACAGGTATAACAGGGAGGCCAGAAATACCGAGATGGTTGTCAGAAAAATGGTTTTTTTCCTTTTCAGGAGGAGACGCCACAGTTCGCGCAGGTCAATGGTGTCATCATCCAGATTGCATCCGGAAATGTATTCATAAGGGACAGCAATAAGCTGTTGCTGCTGTTGTTCCATGTTTTCACTGTTGTAATTCTGTTTTCCCATGTCATAGAATCCTGGTTCATGCATAAGTTGTCATTGCTGGCCCACCTTTGACAGGTCAGCCATGTCAGATCTACATTGCTCCACTTTTGTCAGGCCTGAAAAGAATGGCCACGGTTTTGGCCAAGATTTTGCAGTCAAGCCATATGCTCCATGAAGATATATATTTGAGGTCAAGGGTAACTATTTCGTCGAAATTTTTTATTTTGTTTCTTCCGCTTACCTGCCATAGCCCGGTAAGCCCGGGTCGTATGCTTATCCGCCGGTAATGCCATGCCCTGTACTGTCTTACTTCGTCCGGGGTCGGAGGGCGGGTGCCGACAAGCGACATATCGCCCTTGAAAACATTCCAGAACTGCGGGAATTCGTCAATGCTTGTCTTTCTCAGGAATCGTCCCACCCTGGTGATGCGCGGATCGTTTTTCATCTTGAAAACCGGGCCTGCAGCTTCATTATTTTTTAAAAGTTCCCTTTTTCTATCCTCCGCATCCTTGTACATGCTTCTGAATTTGAATATCTTTATTTCCCTGCCGTTAAGGCCGATCCTGGTCTGGGTAAAAAGAACAGGCCCAGGGCTGTCCAGCTTGATGGCAATGGCAACAAAAGGAAATATGGCGGCGGTTATGCAGAGTCCTGCCAGGGAGCCCATTATATCAATGCCCCTTTTAAGTATGAGCATGTCAGGGTCTATGGTTTTTGAGTAAAATACAAGGGCGGGCATGTCGGCAAAATGACAGAAGTCTATTTTTGAGTGGTGCAGTTCTTCATCAAGGTTTATGAAAACCTTGATTGTTTTTCCAAACTCCTCTGCCAGCCCAAGTATGGTGCTTATATTGATATCACCGGCCGCATCTCTGGAAAAGGCGATGAATACTTCGTCTATTATCTGGGATTTAAGCGCCTTCTTGACCCTCTCTGGCACGTTGCTGTCAGTTATGTCAATTATTGACCCCACCTTTAAACCCCACTGAGGCATTTCCTTAACTGTTTTTACGAGGCGATCAAGTTTTCCGCCTGAGCCTATCAGCAGAATGTTCCTGGTATTGTACCCTTTTTTGCGTAAATAGTTCTGGCCAATTTTGATGAAGATTTTTTCAACGGTAATAAAGACCGAACCCAGAACAAAGTAGTATCCAAATAGCAGGCGGCTGAAGTAGCCTGCGTGTGTAAGGTAGAGGATTGAGGAACTGACGACTCCGGCAAGAAACAGGGAGAATATGGTCCTGGTGCAGATCTCCAGCAGCGACATATACTGGAGCTGGCCATAGAGTTTCAGGAAGTACTGTATTGACAGCGTGACTGGAACCGAGATGTAGAGGAGGATAAGGTAGTAGTCCACCGGCCCAATGCTGCCCTGGGTGCTGCGCCAGTAAAAGGCCATGAAAAATGCAGCGCAAAGGAGCATGCAGTCTGTAAAGGCAACAAAAAATTTTGCCGCTTTGGAGTGTTCTTTTAACAAGGTAGCCTACTCCAGGTTTGAACAGCTTGTCCTGGCCTCGATCGCACGCTGTAGAGTCATCCTGTCGGCATATTTAAGGTCCATCCCCACGGGGATGCCACAGGCAATGCGGGAGGCCGTGACGCCGCTTTGCCTCAACAACTCCGAAAGGTATGCGGCGGTAGCCTCTCCGGCAGCCGTGCTGCTTGTGGCGATAATAATCTCCTTGATCTCATTTTTTGAGGCCGGGTCAATCCTTGCCAGCAGTTCATTTATCTTCAACTGTTCAGGGCCGATGCCGTCCATGGGGGAGATTACCCCGTGCAAAACATGGTAAACTCCTCGAAAAACCCCGGTTTTTTCCATGGCCAGCAGATCTCCTGGCTCTTCCACGACGCAAATGGTGGATGTATCTCTTTTGGGGTCGGCGCAGACAGGACATGGATTCTGCTCCGAAAAGGTGAAGCAGGATGAGCATAACCGTATCCGGTCATGAAGCACGTTGATGGAGTCGGCAAGCTCTCCCGCCAGCTCCTTTGGCCATCTCAGAATGTGAAGCGCAAGCCGGGTGGCTGTTTTTTCACCTATTCCTGGCAGCCTGGACAGATTTTTTATAAGCCTTTCAAGGGCCGGTGGAAATGCTGAAGGCATTAATCAGAACATCCCCGGAATCTTGAAGCCCCCGGTTACCTTTGACATTTCACTGTCAACCATCTCCTTGGCGCGGGTAAGGGCCTCATTTACCGCGGCTACCACAAGGTCCTGTAGCATTTCCACATCATCAGGGTCAACCACTTCCTTTTCGATGGTTACGGAGACAATGGATGGAGTGCCATTGGCAACTGCCTTTACCATGCCCCCGCCAGCGGAGGCCTCGACCTCCCGCCTGGCAAGCTCATCCTGGAGTGTTGCCATTTTTTTCTGTAAAAGCTGAGCCTGGCGCATCATCTCTTTCATGTTTGGCTGCATTATATGAATTCTCCTTTTATTAAGAGTAGGAATTTGCAAATAAAGTGTTCTGTCTTGATCTTGCCCTGTCTTCATGGGCCGCACCGCAATTTTCAGCCGCTCTGGCAGATGAAGGCAGGGCAACCTGACAACCGTTTCAAAAATTTTAATCCTTTTTGGAAGTTTTGGAAGAGGCAAGCTGATAATTGCTGATCCTGGCATTGAAACTTTTTATTGCATACCGGACGACCGGGTCCTCGAGTAGTTGCTCTTTTTTCCCCGAACGGTATGTGCCGGGCGGGCTTGCAGGGGAATTGTCCCTGTTTGTGATTTTTACGGCAACAGGAGCGCCGAAAAACTTTCCAGCCATTTCATGAAGGGTGCTTGAGTAGTCCTGGTCAGAAAGAAACTCCTGGTGCATTGGGGTCTTGCATTTCAGCGTAACTGTCCGGCTTTTGGGGTCGATCCGCGCCATTGCTGCCTTCAGGGTATTGCCAATGGCGGGTTTCAGGCTGCACGCATGTTTTATGAAGCTGTTCCAGGAAGCGTCGTCAAGTTCCTTGGGTTTGTCGTTGGCCGGGGAGCTTGGGTGCGATTCCTTAATTTCAGCCTTCTGCTCACCGGACAACAGGCCGGACTGTGCCGCCGCCGGCGCCGTGACTTCGGATTGCCCTGTTTTGACAACGGCGGCATCGGTCAGGGATGCTTGCCGCCGGGCTTGCCGCGCCCTTCTGCTTGCAGTCCGGTGGCCTGCGGCATCATCCTTTTGCGCCACTTTGTTGTTATGTGCGTGCCGTGCCGATTCCTGCCGTGGCGATGTCTCCGGCCCGGTTTTGTGGTTGAAAGGGGGACTGGCCAGATTTCCGCGGGTGCCGGGAGGAGAATCCTGCCGGCTTGCCTGTGAAATGCCGCCTGTTTCAAGGGTTTTTCTTATCTCCTGCAGCAGCTCGTCGGCACTGTCTATCTCATTAAGGCTGCAGAGTCTGATCAGCAGCAGGTCCAGGGACAGGCGCGGCGATGTGCTTGTTGCAAGGGAGGCCTGGCCCTTCATCAGCACATTGATAATATTCATAAGGGAATTGGCGGTGAAGCCGGAAAAATTGTCCGCAAGTTCTGCCGCCTGGCCCTTTTCAAGGTCCATCAGCTTCGCGGCCTTGTCAATGGAGGTTCTCTTCAGAACAAGAATATCCCTGAAAAATGCAGTCAGGTCCCCGGTGAATTTGGTAAAATCAACGCCAAGTCTGTAAATGTCCGATGCTATAAAGAGGGCTTCTTCCACATCTCCCCTGAGGATAGCCAAGGCAAGCCTGCTCAGCACCCTGGCGCCAACCACGCCCAGGGCCTCATGGACATCTTCAACGGATTCCGCTCCATAAGCCGCTACCTGATCAAGCAGGCTCAGGCTGTCACGGACGCTGCCGTCCGCCTCCCTGGCCAGAAGCAGGGTGGCTTCCCTTGTGAGCTTCATGCCTTCGGCCCTGACTATATGGTCAAGATGATCCGCAAGTTTGAGTGTGCTCAGCCGACGGAATTCGTAGTGCTGGCACCTGGAATGTATGGTCGCCGGAATCCTGTGGGGTTCAGTAGTGGCAAAAATGAAAAAAACGTGGGGCGGCGGTTCCTCGAGAGTCTTCAGCAGGGCATTGAAGGCCTCTTTTGTAAGCATGTGAACTTCATCAATTATGAAGACCCTGCTCCTGCATCGGACAGGCTGAAAACGTATGGTTTCACGCAGTTGCCTTATTTCATCTATGCCCCTGTTGGATGCGCCATCCACTTCAATTACGTCAACGGCAGCCCCTTCGGTTATCTCATTGCATATGCCGCACTCATTGCAGGGCGCAGGAGCCGGTCCATTTTCACAGTTCAACGCCTTTGCCAGTATCCTGGCAATGGAGGTCTTGCCTACACCGCGAGGGCCGCTGAAGAGAAGAGCATGGGCAAGATGGTTTTCCTTGAGGGAATTGCGGAGAGCCCGGGTAACATGTTCCTGCCCTATAACATCTTCAAAGGTCTGTGGACGCCATTTCCTGGCAAGGACTAGATATGACATGAAATTTGTTGGTGAAGTTGAACTGTCGTGGAGCCGGACGGCAGCCGGTGCGGCAGTCTGACAGACGGAAAAATGATAGCCAGGCACCCCCGCGGCACACGAAGAGCCCCACTACCGTTGCTTCCTTCCGGACCTGGCGGGGTTCGCGGGGAGTTCGTTGCGCGGGACCTGGCTATCAAAACAGGCATGGTCAAAGGTGTGGCGGAGAGGGTGGGATTCGAACCCACGGTACACCTTGTGAGCGTACACACGATTTCCAGTCGTGCCCCTTCAGCCTCTCGGGCACCTCTCCACTATACTATAC
>JALVQQ010000097.1 GCA_027025395.1 Deltaproteobacteria bacterium
TCAAGGAAGCGCGCCAGGGACGGGAGCACTGGCTCATTTTCATCCTTTGTGGAAGTGGTTGCTGCTGTGGATTTTGACGCTGATACGCTGGAAAATGCCGCATCGGATGACACTTCCCCAAATGCAGCGCCTGGAAAAGCTGCCGGCAAGGCCCCTGGAGCCAGCCGCGGCAACAAGGAAAATCATCCATCGCCCGGACCTGATGCCAGCCGCGCCAGATGGCCCCTTTACAGTGAAGAGACGGATGCGGGCAGGCCTGTCCAGCCCGGCAGGCGCCAGGATGCGGATTCAGGCAACGGGAACGCACTGAGGGCCGAACTTCAGGAACTCAGGGACCTGGTAGAAAGACTTGCCGCTGTTTCATCGGATTCCGGCCGGGACGGCAATGGAGACATCTACAGGCCCGAAGTCAGGACCGGATATTCATGCCACCCGCTGATGGTGGTCCACGAGGTGTTTGACCTGCTGGGAATTGACGCAACCTTACAGCGCGCCGTTGCTGCCTCATTTTTCAGCACCGTTCCGGCCGGCAGGCCTGTAAATCACAGGACCGTCTATTCGTGGTTCAGGCAGTACTGTGAGGGCCTTATTGTGCCCGGGCCGCAGGCTGAATCAGCCTCATCTCCGTGCTGGTGGGCCTTTATCGGCCCAACCGGCGTAGGCAAGACAACAACCCTGGCCAAGGTGGCGGCGCACCTGAAGTTCAGGAAGGGCCTCAGGGGCCATCTTGTAACAGTTGATACCTACAGGCTTGGAGGAGTGGAACAGCTTGCCAAGTATGCCGAGCTCATGGAGATTCCTTTTTCCACGGCGCGCAACACCTCTGAGCTTGTGGAAATTTTTTCCAGAAACAGGGATCTTGACTTCATACTCGTTGATACCATCGGCAGAAACAGCAGGTCGTCAACACACCACATTGAGCTGGAAAAACTTTTTGATTCCGTGCCGGGCCTCAAAGCCCAGGCGCTGTTGTGCGCCACGTACAAACCTGAAGACATGCTGGCTACCGTCAGGACATACCGCAGGTTTCCGGTGGCGGGATGGACATTGAGCAAGACTGACGAGACAGTTTCCGCCGGCTGCCTCTATTCACCGGTGATAGGCTGGAAACTGCCGCTTTCATATATAACGGATGGACAGAAAGTCCCCGAGGATATTAAACCGGCATCACAGGAAAATGTCATGAAACTTTTATTTTCCAGAGGCGACGCTCATTTCAAATCGGAACGGAATTACACAGAAGCAAGCCGTCCATTGGGAGCCGGGGGCGCCGCAAGCCGCCCCGCCGCGCATGTTGAGGGACAGAGATGAATCAGGCTGCAACCTTGAAAAAGTGGAAAGAAAACGGTTCTGGAACCGGTCGGCTGCGCAACGGTCCCGTGACGGCTTCCGCCCCCTCCACGAATCCCAGGGTCATGTGTTTCAGCAGTGGCAAGGGCGGTGTTGGCAAAACCAGCATGGTTACCAACATCGGGCTTGCCATGGCTAAGCTTGGGAAAAAAGTCATGATACTTGACGCTGACATGGGACTTGCCAACGTGGACGTTATATTGGGCCTGTCTCCACGATATACAATCAAACATCTTTTCAGCGGCGAAAAGACCCTTGACGAGATTATGGTGCGGGGGCCGGAAGGGATTCAGATTCTGCCCTCCGGGTCAGGAGTTCCGGAGCTGGTGAACCTCAGTGAGGGCGAAAAGCTTACGCTGTTGAGCGAGATGGAAAGCGTCGAGTCTCCTCCGGATGTGATGCTCATAGATACCGCGGCCGGCATAGCGGACAATGTCCTGTATTTCAACATTGCGGCTATGCAGAGGGTGGTGGTGGTAACGCCTGAGCCCACATCCATAACCGATGCCTATGCGCTGATAAAGGTGCTTTCGGCAAGGCATCAGGTCAAGGATTTCATGATACTGGTGAACTGGGTAAAGAATGAACAGGAGGCCAGGAAGGTATACAAACAGCTTGCGGCGGTGGCTGACAGGTTTTTAGGTCTTTTAAGGTTGGTGTACATAGGTTATGTTCCGCGTGATCCGTCAATATCAAGGGCGGTACGCCAGCAGAAGCCCGCCCTGGAGCTTTATCCTGAATCCAAGGCATGTGTACAGTTTGTAAAGGTGGCGGAAAAAATGCTTGAATCTGAAATCAGCAACGGCGATGATGGCAATATCAAATTTTTCTGGAAGCAACTCCTTGGTATTTGAGACATGATGGAGCAGGAAAAGGCAACAATCAAGGACTACACCGAGGAGTTTTTCGGTGACGGGAAGCCCCTGACACCCGAGCGGCGCGAGGAGTTGATCCTGAAGTACACGCCACTGGTCAAGTACGTTGCGGCCAGGCTTGTTTCCAGGCTTCCTTCCCACATACAGCCTGAAGACGTGGTGGGGGCCGGCATCATCGGGCTAATGGATGCCATAGAGAAATTTGACCAGACCAAAAAGATACGTTTCAAGACCTATGCGGAATTCAGGATCAGGGGGGCGATTCTCGATGAACTCAGGTCGCGTGACTGGGTGCCCAGGTCTGTAAGAAAAAAGGCCACCCAGCTTGAGAAGATCTATAGAGGGCTTGAAAAGGAGCTTGGACGTCCCCCTGAAGACGAGGAACTGGCGGAGGCAATGGGGCTGGACATGCCGGCCTACTACAAGCTGCTCGACCAGACCCGAAATATCCAGTTTCTTGATATAGATGTGATAAGGCGCCGCATGCCCGAAGGCAATGAGGATGACCTGTTCGACCTTATAGCTGATGAAGGCGAACATGATCCATTTGAGCTGCTGAATCTTACTGAAGTAAAACAACTGCTTGTAAAGGCGATTACCAATCTTCCCGAGAAAGAGAAGCTGGTTATTTCACTCTACTATTACGAGCAGCTTACAATGCGGGAAATAGGCGAGATCATGGGATATACCGAATCACGGATTTCCCAGATGCACACATCCGCAATGTTAAGGCTGAGGGCCGAGATCAACCCCCTGAGAGATGAGATGGATGGTGACATGGTGCTCTGATTTTCTGTTTCACATTTTTTTTTGAAGTGCCGATGATGTTATTGGACAGGAAAGGGCGAACCGGTCACTGTGCAAGAGAGCCTGCAGGGGCGGCTCGTCAATCTTCAGGAATCCATGCCACCACTTGTCAATTATAACTCGGTTTATTACTTGCTGTCTTTGATGGGCATGGCATTTAAGGCTGTTGCATAGCAGGCGGCTGCATGGCGGTTTGACAGGCCTCCGTCAGCTGAAGTTAATCATGGTTACGATGTGATAATGAATTTCAGGAGGAAAATATGGCCATTGATTATAACATGAAGGTTATGATCGTAGACGATTTTGCCACCATGCGCAGGATTGTAAAAAATATTCTTACCCAGCTCGGTTTCAAGAATTTTGTTGAGGCTGATGATGGTTCCGTTGCCTGGGAGATGCTCCAGAAAGAGCCGGCTGATTTTATAGTATCAGACTGGAATATGCCCAAAATGACTGGCATAGAGCTTCTAAAGAAGGTAAGGGCAGATGAAAATTTGAAAGATATCCCCTTTCTGATGGTGACCGCCGAGGCCCAGAAGGAAAATATCGTTGAGGCAGTCAAGGCCAGGGTCAGCAACTACATAGTCAAGCCTTTTACTCCCGAAACCCTTGGAGAGAAAATCGAAAAGATTTTTGCATAGCCGGTTACATCACCCTGCCCTGAAGCCATGTTTTTCAGGCAAGGGCCGTTTTCTAAAGGCCTTGGAGCGCATGCGGCGTCAGGGCCAAGCTGTCAGGAAGAAATGTGCATGAGTCCTTTGCAAGCGCCCCGCATTGCGCAGGCTCGCCCATGCATTGCCCCGCTGCGGGTTTGAAACGGGACTGCGTATGCAAGCCCCCTTTTTGCAATCGTCGCGGGTTTGTTGCCTGTTTATTGCTCCAAACACCACTCGCTCCCTGCGGTAGTCCTGATTGAACTGTGTCTGACCAGAACGAAAAAAAAATAAATGGCCGGGAGTCAGGATCTCCTGATACTGCTTCTGATGCCGCCGAGGCCGTTTCCACCAATCAACAGGCCGAAAACATGCCGGATGACGCCATGCGGGAAGACCCGACAGCCGGTATGGACAACGCCTCTTCCCGGCATGATGATTCTCTTGATGTTGATGATATACTTGCCGGGCTTTCGCCTGACCTCAAGGAGGAAATCGAGGCGGAGATTTCCCAGGAGATGTCCCCTGAGAACAAAGATGCGCGTGCTGACAGCGCAGCAGAAGAGAGCGGCGCTCCAGAAGAAGAATCCATGGACGAAATTGACCTTTTTGGTGATGCTGAAACGGCTTCAGGCAAGACCACGCCAGGGGCAATGGAAGCCGGTCCCGGTGAGGGAGGAGATGCGGGGCAGAGTTTTCAGGAGCAGCTCGAATCCGCGTCAGACGCAGCCGCGGATGAAGAGGTTGAGATAGAGCTTGAACCCATGATGAACGTGTCCGCCGGGCAGAGTGATGACCTTTCGGACGCTGATGAAGAAAGCCCCCGGCCTGAATCACCGGAGACCGGATCATCCGCCTCGCCCCCTCCCGAACCTGCCCCTGCAGACAGTGGAGAATCCTCAAAAAATGGCTATCCTGAAACAGGCCCGGAAGCTGCCGGGGCTTCAACCGGATTTGACGATGATATAGGGATTTCACTGGATGATGATGAGTTGTGGGATGATTCAGAAGATGATATCCCGCTTCTTGATGAAGAGTTGCCTGGCCATGAAGACTCTTCCCGGGCTGTTGGAGATGATGCCTCGGAAGAGCCTGCCGGCAAGGCCGGTGCAGAGACGGCGGCTGAAGCTGAATCTCCAGCTGAGTCTCCATCGGATTTTTCTGAAGAACCCCGCAAAGAGGCGGAGCAAGCGCCTGCTCCTGATCAGGAGGCGCTTATCGTAATTGGAGGGAAAGGGCCCTGGTGGCTGCCGTGGCTGTTGACCGCTCTGTCTTCATGCGTCCTGTTTGCAGGAATATTCGTACTGTGGGGAATGCTTACAGGCGCTCCCGACACTGCCGCCACCAGGCAGCCAGCAATGCCCGGCAGCAGCGCCAAACCTCCAGGGCCATCTTCAGGTTCAGGTTCGTATCAGATTGACCGAGTGCCTCTTGCCGTCCCTTCAGAAGTAACCTCAGCCAAACGGGACGTTCGGCCTTCAGCCGCAAAGCCCAGTCTGGAATCCATGACCCTTGCTCCATTTATCATCCCTGTCCAGAAACAGGGAGAGCTGGTGTTTTTCAAACTGACTGTTGAACTGATTGTGCCGGACATAGTTACAAAACAGGAGCTGAAGAAACGCGAGGCGTGGGTGCGGGATGCAATATACACCGAGCTGAAGGGGATTGATGTAGGGCCGGGACTGAAAGGCGAATTCCTCCTCAGGTACAGGCGCCCCCTGATGAAGCGTATTGAAAAAGAGCTTGCTCCGCTTGAAATAAAAGATGTTCGCCTAATGGGGTATGTGTTGAAGTAATGGCGGAAGATACAGTACAACAGGTAGTAAGCGCAGCAATTTCCGCATCAGTCAATCCCCACCCTTCCATGGTGAAGCCCCGCCGGGGACGCAAGAAAAGAGAAGAAGGCGGGGAAGGCAAAGAGAGGGAGCACGGGCAAAAAAGAGATGGAAACAGCGACACCCTTCATGATACTGTAACCCTGAGCGGACGCACGCGGGAAGATGATAATGCCGCGGGTTTCGGATACGATAACATGCGCCGGCAGGCCGCTGTTGGCAAAGCGGCCAAACAGGACAAAAACAGGGGCATGGAAGAAGAGATTAAAAAAATAGATATCAGGATATAATATTGCCCCTGCCTTTCCAGATGCGAAGAGTTTATCAGCGGCCCGCATTCATGAAATTTGGGAACAGCCTCCACTTTTTATGAAACCCTTCGGTATCGCCAGCTTCACTGCATCTCCTTTGTTATCGGTCTTCCCGAACAGCCTGCTACAGCGGCAAGCCCTCTTTCAGCAGATATGCAGCAAATCCGACAATCGCACAACTCAGCAGGTGCAAAAAAGTGGATGAAAATCCTGGGGCATTTTCTCCTTCTGA
>JALVQQ010000098.1 GCA_027025395.1 Deltaproteobacteria bacterium
CGCATCGGAGCTTGCCTCATCTGTACTGGACCAATTAAAGGACCTTAAACTTGATAAAACCAGTTTTACCGTGAATGTCAGCTGCCCCGAAGAGCCTGACGCCTCGGATACCGGCCCGGCAGGATTCGACACTGTAAACTTCCTGTTCAGCGCCAATATCGGTCAGAAAGAGGCTCCCCTGTCCCGTATAGCGTCAGGCGGCGAGCTTTCCCGTGTGATGCTTGCACTCAAGGCGGTACTGGCAAGGAAAAGCGGCATTGAAACTGTCATATTTGACGAGCTTGATTCAGGAATAAGCGGAGAAGTGGCCGACATGGTGGGGGCCAAGCTTGCGAAACTTGCCGAACGCGGACAGGTCATCGCAATAACTCATTATCCCCAGATAGCGGCGGCGGCCAAACTGCACATAGCAGTTATGAAAAAAGTTGAAAACGGCCTCACCACCACGGTGATGAAGAAACTTGAAGAGGAAGAGAGAATTGACGAAATCGCTCGAATGCTCGGAGGGGGCACCGAAGACGCCAGGGCATGGGCAGCCAGGCTGCTTGGTCCTGTTTTCAGGAGGACTTGACAGTATCCTGGCATGCAAGATCCTTGAGGAACAGCAGATCAGGGTCACGGCCCTCAAATTCATAACACCTTTTTTCGGTTATGAAACCAGGGACAGGGAGGATGAATACAGGGAGGCCATTCTGAAAAAATACGGCATCAACGTCGTTGTGATTGATATTACAGATTCCTATCTGCCCATGCTGCGAAACCCTGCTCACGGCCATGGCAAGCATTTCAATCCCTGTATTGACTGCAAGATCCTCATGGTAAAAAAGGCCATTGAGCTGCTGCCCCGGTTCAATGCCGACTTCATCGCCACCGGAGAGGTGATTGGCCAGAGGCCAATGTCCCAGAGGAGGGACACCCTTAACTGCATAACCAACGACAGCGGGGCAGGAGACCTGCTGCTCAGGCCTCTGAGCGCATCAAGCCTGAAACCTACCCTGGCGGAAAAACGCGGCTGGATTGACCGGGACAAGCTGCCTCATGCAAGCGGCAGGGGCAGAAAAGTACAGTTCAGGCTTGCGGAAAAATACGGCATAAGGGATTTTCCGTCGCCGGCCGGAGGCTGCGTGCTGGCGGATCCCATTCAGGGCCGGCGCCTGAAAAAATATTTCGCCATGTGGCCGGAAATGGATGCGAATGACTGCTGCCTTGCACTTACTGGCAGGCAGTTTTTCCTCCCGGGGGCAAGGTGGTTTGTAGCCGGCAGGGACCTCAGGGAGAACATCAGGTTAAAGTCTCTTGCAAAAAGCACGGACATCCTCATGGACAGCCTGAAGGCACCGGCTCCTGCGGCGATCATCAGGGAAAAACCATGGGGGATGCCCGAAAAAGTCGTACCTGAGACGCTGGCCGGCGATATTGAAACCGCCGCTTCAATCATTCGCCATTACTGCAAAAAATGCAGCGGCGTACTCGAAATAACAGTACATGAAGGCGACTCCAGCCGGATCGTAAGGGCCGGGAAACCCGCGGACCGCAAACTCCTGGAGCAACTGTTGGCAGACAGTCATTAACGGTTATTGCCGCTATCCTCCTTTTCCGTCTTTTTTGTCTCCCGCTCCCTCTCCTTTTCAAAAAAGTGGATCATGCATGAGGTCCGGTGCTGACAAAAATCCCCGGGATGAAGGCATCCTTTTTTCATATCCGTCTCGCTGTTATCCCTGGCACAGTAACCTGGCATCTCATTATCTGGTGAATGCATCTGTTTGAACCTCTATAAACTGACCTTTACAGTGCCTCATGCCGTCAACCAGCCGGCCTTGCACCTGCATTTGCACTGAAAATAATCCCTGACGTTTCAGTTTGCACGTTTTTTAACGTGAACCGCCGCCTGTCTATACATATCCCAAGC
>JALVQQ010000099.1 GCA_027025395.1 Deltaproteobacteria bacterium
GGCCATATATTCTATATCCCCATCAAGTTGAGTGGTTACAGGACTGAGCTGCAGGATTATATCGCCGTTATCAGCGATATTGGCCATGACCCCCATTCCAACGCCCTGAAAGATGTCCTTGGTTTCTACATCGTAGGTTATGATTGTTCCGCCACCGCTGGAATCTACATTGGAGGTTACCTTGTCAACGTAGCGTATGGTCTTTCCTCCGGTGATTATTCCAGGCTGTCCATTCATAAGTGAAATCTTTGGGTTGGAAAGTACCTTTACGTCACCAAAATCATCAAGGAAATTCAAGACCAGATTGAACTGGTTGTCATCCATAGAAATCGAATCTATAAACTTGGTAAAACTGCCACCGGTAAAGATAACTCCTGCATCGCCAAATGTCGTGGTAAAGTTGAATTGGTGATCCCTCAGAAGGCCGGCCCAGTCGATACCCTTTTTGCTTGCATTATTCAGATGTACCTCTATTATTTTCGCTTCTATTACGACCTGTCTTGATAGTTCCCTGTTAAGGTTGGTGACATATGATTCCACCTGCTCCAGCAGGGACCGTGGCGCCGTGACTGTTATAATCCCAAGGGGTTTGTCTATGGTATAGAATATTCCGTTTGGAATATTGGTGTTGTCGGCCTCTTCACTGTCAGAATTGGTATCCCTGCCCTGGTTATTCCGCTGATTGCCGCCGGTTGCCTGAAGTTCACGCCTTGCCTGCTCCTGCTGTACACAAAGGGCCTGGCGGGCTGCGTTGCCCGGAAACTGCTGGCTGCAAAGCTGACGTATCCTTTCGATGTCCTGATCGGAGCTGCCTTCAGATTCAGCTACCTGCTTGATGCCAAGCCGCAGTATGGAGGCAAGGTTGTGATCAATGGTCTGCCAGATGTCTATTTCCGCATCATTATGATCGAGTTGCAGCATGCCGTGGTAGTTGTCAGTAGCCTCTGAGCTTCCGAGGAAATCGCCTCCTACCGAGGTCTGGTAGCTGCCGCTTACAAATGGAGTAGTGACATAAAAACGCTTTGTATCTTTATATTTTATGATCAGCGTATTGTTTTTGACTTCGTAGAAGTAATCCAGCTGCCGTAATATATTGTCGAGGGCCGCCCAGAAATCATCGTCTGCCTTGACATCCACCGATACCCTGACGTTCTGGTCCACGTCACTTGCCCAGCTGACATTCATGTGTTTCAGGTCGGCCATTCCCCTTATCACCATGGCTAACGGCACTCCCTTGGACCTTGTATGGATATTGGCGCCCACTGTCATGGGAGGCAGTTGTTTTTCTCCGCCCTTGGTAATCTGGACATCATGCAAAGAGTAGGATGCCTGCCAGGAAATTTCAGGGCGGTACGGGGGGGTATGCCGCAGTTTGTTGGGAAGAGTTGTTGCCTGTGCCCGGGAGCGGGTTTCACCAGTCGTCCCCTTGCCGATATCCTGATCTAAGGGACTGTTTTGTTTTCCTTCGTTGTTGTTTAGCGCTACCTGTTTTACTGCGGTTGGCTGCCTGTCCGCCTTGGCTGCACAGCCGACAATACAAGAGAGCGCAAACAATGCAACAAGCACGCATGGGTACAAAATGCCATTGTATCTTTTATTTGCCTTTAAAATATACATGCCACACATCCTCTTCTGTCTCTGTCCTGCCATTTTACCGGTTTATCCCCTTAGTACCTGACCACGTCCGACGATGCCGAGGGTTTTGCCTGCAATGCGGCCAGTCTGCTTTTGGCAAATTCAAGCATGTCCGGGGGGATCTGCCTCCCTGCTGTAATAATTGATCTGTATTCATTGATTGCCCTGGCAGTCTGGTTAAGACTTTCATATGAGCGTGCTTTCATCATCATCAGGTCGGGGCTCAGTGAATAGTTGGATTCTATTCTTGTTATAAGTCTTAATGCATTCCTAAAATCATTATGAGAAAACAGAAATACTGCATAGTTCCACAATGTTTCAAGGTCCGGATTGTTACCGCTTAGTGCCTTTTCAAAGTAGGTTTGGGCCTCCCCCGGTTTGTTCATGCGCGCCAATGCCACGGCAGCTATGGTTGCGGCAGCACTGTCATCAGGCTCGATTTCAAGCACCTTGCGCGCAAAGTTGTATCCGTTCAATTCATCGTCATTTTTCAAGGATACAACAGCGGCTTTTTTGAGTAGTTCCGTGTTGTCCGGCCATATGGAAACGGCTTTCTCCAAAAGATGTGCCGCCTTGGCCAGATTGCCTTTTTTTTCCGCTTTTTCTGCCTTTTCGATAAGTTGGGTCGCCATGTCGAGCTGCGCTGGCGGGATCGACGATGGCCGTTTTTTCGCTCCGCTCTCTTGGAAGGGATTGTCTATCACCAGGCCGCCGTCTTTCCCGGAATTTGTCGCAACAGGTTCAAAATCAAGTCCGCTGTCAGCATCAGCCACTCCTGCCTCCCAGTCCATCTTTTTGTCAGCAGGGTAGATCATGATGGTATTGTTCACTTCCTGACTGGCAAGCCCCTTGAGATTTTTTATAATCTGCAAAACAAATGTCCAGGGCACGTCCTGAAGTGCAAGGGTAAGGGTCCCCTGAACACTTTCATCCACCACAATATTTTTGCCGCTTACCTGGCCAAGCAATCTGAAAACATTGTGAAGATCAACCTTGTAGAAATCTATGCTGATTTTCTTTGGGCCTGAAAGCGTGGATGCCTGCCGCTTTTTTTTCTTTTTGACCTTTTTTATTTCAGTTGCGGCAACATTAGACGGTGATGCCGCATGCACATCTGGAAGCGTGTTTTGCAATTCGGCAAGCCACATGGTTACATCCGTGTTCATTGCCCCACTGTCCGTTGCAAAGGACATGCATGGACATAAACAGCACGACAGTAAAGCCAGCATCAGACAGTATAAAACTGATTTGCAGAAGTGTCTGTTTGTATTCATTTATTTTTCCTCCGGATGAAGAAGAAGGACTCGTTGTGCCAGTACAACATCTCCCCTTATATCCTCAGATTCTTCTTCAATAACAACTCTGTCAGGCAATACCGCCTTGACATAGCCGTTTCTGTAGCCAATAGGAGTGCCTGGTTTCAAAATGTAGCCGATTCCCGAGGCGTCCTCTGCCATGGCGAGGTTTTCGGCGTTATCTCCAATTACTATGGCAACCAGGTGTAACTGCCCAACGTCCATGCACTGAAGCGGAGTGGCGCACCGGGCAGGTTTTGTTTTTCTTTTGTCCTTGGCCTGTTTTGTGCGTCTGGATGCGCTGTTGTTCCTGATAAAGGGCTGAAATGGATCGGGCTTCCCCGCCGGAGAATAGGAGTAGGCAATGGGGGAAAGCAATTTTTCAAGGCGTTCCATATACTCCTCTATCTTGGGAGAAATCTTTTTATTGCCTGACTGGATTCCAGCTGCGTGAGGATTAGCAGCGGGCAGGGCACCAAAAGCCTGGGAAATCATAAAGATCACAGCCGTCAGCGCACATGCCATCAGGCTGGCAGATCTCGATACGCACAAGACGCCTCTGAATCTTGCTGCTGATTTGTGTTTTGAAATCATGATGTTCATGCCTTGTGATCTTTTAATGTTTTTTCTTCTTTTTCTTCTTTTTGCTCTGGGCTTCCCTGAGGGCCTTCTGTTCTTCCGGAGTCAGGAACCGGTAGGTTACAGCAGTGCATTTGGTGTTGATAATCCAGCTGCTCCCCCTTTCCACCGGCCCTGATTCATCTGTTACAGCCTCTCCTGACGCTTCGGCTCCTGCTGCTGATGCCTGGGCGGTGTCAGCCGAACCCTGTGACGCGCCTTCTGCCTTCCGGCTCCAGATATTGGCGCTTTCTTCCGCCTGCCCCATTTCCACCTCTCTTATATGGACTATGCGAGCCATCTTTCCAACCTTGTCCAAGAAAACGAGGGTATTGTGGAATGGACCTGCAAAGGAGAGGGAAACCGGTATGGCTGCATAAAAACCCTCTACCTTTTCATTCCCCGGGGTGAAGGATTTCATCTCGAGCCCGGCTTCATTGCCAAGAGAGGATATTTCGGTAAGTACCGACGGGATATCTTCTTTCTCAGGCAGTAGCCGCAGCGCCTGTTTCAGAATATCCTTCAGGGCCCGGAGCTCCTTCTCCATTTCGGGAAGCCGTTTTTTCTTGGCTTCTAGAATTCGAATTTCCTGCCTCAGCTTGGGGATCTGAGCGGATATGGTATCAATCTCCGTGAGGCTGCCTGAAAGGAACAGAAACCAGAACAGACCAAGCGGCACAAGCCATGATATCAGCAGTATCAGGGCTTTTTGCCATAATTGCAAATTATAAACAGCATCAAAAAGCCGGGAAGGTATCTGGAAATTGGGTTTTTTGAATTTCACAGCAGCGCCTATTTTTTCTTCTTATTACTGTCTTCTTTGTTATCGTTTTTTTTGTTATCGGCCTGTTTGATAGTTATATCCAGTGCAAAATCCATCAGGTTGTGTCCCTGAATGTTTTTCTGCTCACTGTTTTTCAGTTTGACCTTGGAGTACACGGGAGAGGTCTCGATACGCTTCATGAAAAGCGCTATGGTGTGATTGTCCAGGGCAACTCCCGCCAGGCTCATTGATTGCTTGTCAAGTCGCAGGCTCGTAAGCCAGAGCCTGTTAAGCGGTAATGCCGTCACTATTTCGTCTATTGCCTTTACGGCAAAGGTGCGGCCCTCCTGAAGTTTTTCAATGGATTTGAATTTGCTCTCCACTTCCTTCCTTGTCTGCTGAACGGACCGGATTTTTCTGTTTACATAGGCAAGCTTCCTCTTCTGCGCCTGGAGCTTCTTCAGCTCCTGGCGCTGCATCATGACCTTGCCCTGTATGGTTGAACCAACCGCCAGGAGGCCTGCAAGCAGCAGAAAAATCGAAAGAAAGAAGATGGAAATCTGTCTTCTTACTGATTCCCTTTTTTTCCATTCTCTGACTGGAAGTAGATTAATGCTTATCATAAGGGCACAGTCCTCATGGCCAAACCTGAAGCAATGGCGAGTTGCGGTGAGATCGACTCCAGATATTCAGTGCTTATGTTCTTGTCCGGCGAGAATTGTTTGACGGCATCAAGCAGGGATACAGGCATTTCAAGCTGTTCAGCCATAAACTCTGGAAAGCCACGGAGCATTGAACTGCCCCCGGATATGAAAATCTGAGTGGGGTGATCGTCAGGATCAGTGTTGGCTTTGCAGAAGTCTATGGCCTTTTTGATTTCATCAAGCCATATTTTGCAGAGCTCATCACATACGGAGCGCACTTCTTTTTCAAGGGCCGCATCTTTTGCCCCTGAAATTTTGATCTTTTCTGCATCGTCGGCCCGCAGGCCAGTTGCATCCTGTATGGCTTCGGTAAGTTGCCTGCCCCCAAAAGCCATGTCTCTGGTGAACAGGGAATTGCCTTGGTTTACTACATTCATATTGGTCTTGCTTGCTCCAATATCAATGAGCGCGACTGATTCGTTCAGGTTGCCGTATGCGCCTTCAAAACAGTTGCCCAGAGTAAAGGCGTCCACATCCACAACAGAGGGGACAAGGCCAACCTCCTGGATGAGATTCGCGTACTCATCAACTATTTCGCGTTTGGCCGCAACAAGAAATATTTCGCAGTTGGGGTGCTTTTCGCTTGCCTCCCTGACCACATAAAAGTCAACATACACATCGTCAATTTCAAAGGGCACGTACTTTTCAGCCTCAATAATCAGGTTATCCTCTATGTCCTTCTCGTTTTCATAGTTGACCGTTATTCTTTTTACAATAACCGAGTATCCTGCAATTGAGGTGGCCACATACCTGTTCCTGGGCTTTACATTTTCCAACAACCCTTTCAGGGTCTTGATCATAGCGTCACGGTCCCTGATGGAGCCGTCGACAATAGCCCCTTCCGGCACCAGCGCCCTGCCGACCTTTGTTATGGCCATTCCCTGACCACTGCCGGAGATCTCAACCAGCTTTATGGAATGGGAGCCGATATCCAGCCCCAGCGTGTTGGGCTTCTTCGATCCGAATTTTCCTGAAAAAAATGGCAGTTTCATATTTAAGTCAGTTGTAATAAGATGGAGCGCTTC
>JALVQQ010000100.1 GCA_027025395.1 Deltaproteobacteria bacterium
GGCAGGAAATCTGCCTGTGAAATGCATCATTAGCAGCATCCGCAGCTTGCAGACACGTTTGCCAATCAGCCTTAATTTGATCCGATTATGATACGAGCTGTTGCACTGCATGGGCCGCGCAGCAAGCATGATAGTTTAACAGCACAGGATTAAGACCTACTGTACATGAATACCTGTCAACAGCATACAGACCATCTGCACAGCAACGTAATAAATTCTTATTTTGCCTGAAATATTAGTTAAATCAATCTTATGGACTCTACTCCAACCCTGAATACCATTCCCCAGATACATGGTGCCTTTGATACACTGGCACATGCCCTTGATTATGCCGCTGAAGGACTGACGGGCTTTAATTTTTATTCCCGCAAAGGCGAACTTGATTCTGTTCAACCATACAGCAGAATCAGAAGCGATGCAGTTAAACTGGCCCGTCGCCTGCTGCATCTCGGCCTTGAACGCGGTTCCAGAGTAGCCATTGTGGCCGTGACTCACCCTGACTTTGTGCGGTTTTTCTTTGCATGTCAATACGCGGGGCTCGTCCCGGTACCACTCCCTGCCGGAACCCATCTAAATGGAGCAGAGGCCTATAAAGGTCAGTTGAAGAGACTTGTTGCCATATGCGGTGCGAGGATTGCTGTATCCACAGAGGATTTTCTCCCCTATCTCACTTCTGCAGTAAAAGGTCAGGGGCTGGTGATGGCAGGCCTTCCGGAAAATTTTGATGCCCTTCCTGAATCGGGTGATGAACTCCGTCCCCTTGAACCTGATGAACTGGCCTATCTCCAGTTTACATCAGGAAGCACCCGTTTCCCAAAGGGAGTGATGATTACTCAGTCCGCCGTAATGAACAACCTTGCTGCAATTGCAGGTCCTGGCATCCGTGTGTCACCAGAGGACAGGGCTGTTTCATGGTTGCCTTTTTATCACGATATGGGGCTTGTAGGCCTTATGCTGGCCAGCATGGCAAGCCAGCTATCAGTTGATTTTTTCAGCACCATAGACTTTGTCATGCGTCCACGCCTGTGGTTGAAACTGATGTCTGAAAATCGTGCCACCATATCGTTCGGACCTCCATTTTCTTATGAACTTGCAGCAATGCGCCTTAAAACGAGCGATGTGGAGGGACTTGATCTCAGTCCCTGGCGTATAGCAGGCATCGGCGCTGAGATGATCCGCCAGGAATCACTTGAAAAATTTGCAAAGTGCCTCAAACCCGCAGGTTTTAATGCCAGTTCGTTCATCCCCTGTTACGGCATGGCTGAATGTTCCCTTGCTGTTACTTTTGCTGAGATTGGAAAGGGAGTCAAGGCAGATATCATAGACGCGGAAAGGCTGGCAGATAACAATAAAGTTGTTCATGTTACAGATGGTGACGGTGATAATGTCAGAAAGAGCGTGTTTATAAGATGCGGCAAACCTCTTCCAGGTTTTGAGGTTGAAATCAGGGACAGCCATGGGCAGGTGCTGTCTGAAGGAGAATGCGGTACGCTGTTTCTCAGGGGGCCAAGTTTAATGGCCGGCTATTTCGGTGATGAGCAGGCCACTGAAGAGGTTCTTTCCAGTGATGGCTGGCTTAATACAGGGGATATAGCCTACTGGTCTGACGGTAATATTGTTATCACAGGACGCTCAAAGGATATAATTATTATCAATGGCAGAAATATCTGGCCTCAGGATATCGAGTATCTTGCTGAAACCATTGATGGTGTCAGGACAGGGGATGCTTGCGCATTTTCGTGCCATGATACTGACGGACATGAACAGGCTGTGCTGCTGGTTCAGTCCCGTATTGCCGAAGAGGCAGATAAGCGCAGGATGGCAGAAAATCTGAAAAAACTCATACAGCAGGAGCTGGGCATTGACTGCATAGTGGAAATTGTGCCTCGCAATACC
>JALVQQ010000101.1 GCA_027025395.1 Deltaproteobacteria bacterium
ATATTGGATGCATCACCTGTCATCAAGGTCATCCCGGCGCGGTCACTGTTGAAAGGGCCCATGACGGACTGGTCTCCCGTCCCGCCTCTCCCGGCAACATGAAGAAATACTGCGGCGGATGTCATGCTTCACGGGTGAATCACGCGGCAGGATCTTCGCATTTTACCCTGGAACATGAAACGGGCGCCGTGTGGCAGGCCTTTTTTCCGTCAGCCTCCAGGCCCGCACCTGCGGACCTGAGAAGGGAAGAATACCCCTGGAGCCTTCAGGGGCTGGTGGCCGACATGTTGCGCAGGAGGTGTCTGCTCTGTCACGTTTACTATGCGGGGGATGACTACAGCGGCACCAGGCGCGGAACCGGGTGCGCCGCTTGTCATCTTGATACCGCGGCAGGCTCCATGCCGCTTGATCACAGGTTTTCAGCCAGGGTGGATGACAGGCGCTGCCTCGCCTGTCATTACGGGAACTTTGTCGGGTGGGATTTTTACGGAAGGTTCGAGAAGGACTATCCTGCTGATTTCCGCGCCCCGCTTTCCAAGGGCCGTCACATCCCCAGGCCATACGGAGTTGAATGGCTTGACATGACCCCGGATGTCCACAGGGCCGGTGGCATGTCATGCACGTCGTGTCATGCGCCAGGGCCATGCGGCGCCAGGGACGAGGCCCTTGCCTGCACGTCCTGCCATGACGCTCAGGACCTGGATGGTGGGGAAGGGGTGCATGCTCCTGGAGTATTGATGCGTGTCTCCTGTACTGTATGCCATGCCGTCTGGGCGCCGGTTGATGCCGGGAGATCGCTCATGCGCCAGGACATGCCGGATTATGAGGAGTGGCTGCGGCTGAGCGTGCAGGGCAGCAGCGAGGTGGAGGAGTTGTGCCGCCAGCAGGGACTGGCTCCCTTTGACAGGTGGTCTCCGGCCTACATGCTTGACAAGATTGCCGGCAATCCCGGGCCGGGCATATGGTTCCAGGGGTTTGTGGCCCGGCGTTTCTGGCCGGTGGTAATTGCCGAAACCACCGATGGCCGTCTGGTCAATGCGCGTCCCCTCCTTGATCTTTCTCTATCCTATCTTAACGGTGATGACATGATAATGGCTGACAATATCAAGCCGTCTGGAAAAAGTTGTGTGCGGGCTGGAAGGCACGGTTCCTGTATTAAATGTATCAGGACTGAATTTTTCCCTGGCAGAAGCTGGATAGGTTTTATTGAGCCTGAGCTGCTGAACAACAAGGTGGCGTGGCTTGAATTTGTCCCCCATACCGTGGGGCCGGCAGACATCTTCCGGACCCGCAGGGCAATGCGGTGGGTCGAAAACATGAGCGATGCGGAGTGAAATGTCATTCCCGTGGCGGGGCAGGGCGTTACAGCGCTGGCACGGCTGTCACAGGTTCAGGCATTTGTCCATCCCCTTCGCGGATCAACTGTTGTCTGTCGGCACGGTTTCCTGGCCCTGACGCTTCAGGCCGCTTTCAGGGCTTCCTGATTCATAAGGGCCCGCCCTCTGCATCCTTTTTATCATCAGGTCTCCTCCGTATAGATCAGCACGGCCTTGAGATCATGCTCCTCTTCCAGGTTGCCGCCAAGTGCTGACGCCACTATGCCAAAGGTGGCCATAAGCTTTGCAAAATGGAGTATTGGCAGCCCTCCGTTCTTGATCCCCGCCCAGCCAAGCAGGACTGCGTCGGGAAGTACAAATATTATGAAAAGCGAGACAATAAACAGGTTTAGCCAGAACGAGGCCATGCCGGCCAATAATGTGCCTATTAGCACAATCCTTGAACGAACGGATTGCTCCATCATCCTGTCTGCGCGTCCCACGGTATGCAGGTTCTGTCCAAAGTAAAGTGACAGGGTTGCCCCAAGGATAACTGCCGCAAGCACAAGGTTCAGCCATTCTGACTGGATAGCCGCGCCCATCTCCCATGCCTCGGCGCTTAAAAACAGGAAAATGACAGATACGGCTGTTGCGGCAGTAAATCTTCCCAGCCGAAGCATCATGAGCCAGCCTCTTGAAAACAGGATGTCGGCGCCAATGTTCCATCCCTCACGGACCAATACCTGTAGGCAGAATTTCCAGGGCGTTTGGGCTGCCCCGGCGGTCTCTTCGAGCCTTGGGTCGGCGATTGACGAAAGGTAATTCGATATCTGCTCAATTTCCTCCTGGCTCCAGTCCTTGGGCAAGTCAGCTGTCCAGAACTCCCTGGGCTTCATAACCGAATCATTACTGTGTTCGAGCCCCCACAGATGCCCCAGTACATGCCGGCATAATCCGAGCATGGCCTGGAGACGCTTCTGGCTGTCTTCCACTTCAAGGAGACGTGATATTGAGATTACGCCTGCCTCAAGCATGTTTGACGGAACAGCATCGGCAGCCTGCTCAAATCTGGAGACAAGGCGTATCGCCGTGATGCCGAGCACAAAATCCAGGGCATATTCTATCTTCAGGTCCGAGATAAACTCCAGTATCTCGAGCGGGTCCCTTGGACGGCACTGTGGAAAGTCATGGCGTACAAGCAATTTAAGCTGCCATGAAAACATGGGAAATTTTGACCTGAGGTCGTCTTCAAGCCTTTTGCACAAAAGGCCGCAAGGAGCCTCCAGGATTTGTTGTTCAGAGGCATCGACCACTATGCCAAGCAATATCGCAGGGATATGTAACTGGTTGCCGCAGCCATTGGATTGTTCCATTTTGTTTTCTCTTTCTCTGTGATTAGTTGAAGGATATTGCCTCTGTCTGGCCCTCATTATGAGGTCCGGACAGCATGGCAGGCAGTTTATTATCACAGAAAAGGTTATTGTTGTAGTCTGGTCAGGGGGAAATCTGGATCAGGTCTCCTGTTTTGGGCAATGCCGTGATTTGACAAGGCCATCAACCGGAGTTTGCGGGTTTAATCAGGCAGTCGTGGAAAGGTTTCTGTTGAATTGCGCTTGACCTGGTGCCTGCGTGGATTGGCTGGACAGCTTCCGGGTGAGGGGCATGCAAGCCAGGCGGGACGGCAGGTGGAACTGTCTTTTGGGCTGACAAAAGCAGTCGGACGCCATTATGGCAAATCCGTTGTTGATGATGATGGAGCCAGGGGCCGCCGCTCTCCGGCCTGTTTCAGGTCAACTTCAGGCGACCCTGAGATTGGGGTGATCGGAATTTGCGGTCTTTTTCCGGGCGGGTTCCACCTCGTCTATCTTTCTCGGGATCAGGCCGTTTGACATGAATGCCGTGCACTGTTTGCGTTTTTCAAACGGGCAGTCAGTGATATTCCAGCAGGGAGTGTACTTCAGAAGCTTTTTGACAGCGGCAATGGAGATGCCGTGTTCGTGAATCATCTCCCTGAGGCACTCTATCCATTTTATGTCATCCATGGTGTAGTAGCGCCATTTTCCCTTTCTTATGGGCCTGATCAGACCTTCCTGCTCGTAGATCCTGAGGGTCCTTGGATGGACATCAAGCATCTGAGCGGCAACCCCTATGGTAAATATCGCTTTTTTTTCGTCAACCATGCCCATTCTCCGTTAGACTCCCGGGGCTGGAAGGCCCCGGGAGCAGTCTGTGCTGTTCAGTCAATCAGGTTCCTGTTGCCAACTGTTCGGTTTTTAGTGGTGAGTTTCGGCCTTGAAGATTTTTCCGAAGAAACGCTCTCCGAGAAGGAATGCGCTGCCGGTCAGGCCTATTCCGCCCAGCACCACCAGGATTTCTCCTATTGAGGGTGAGTACTCCAGGTAGTTGGGCAGGTTGTCATAACCAAGGAACATGGGCACGAGCTGTCCTGCAACCACCATGTCATAGCGGGCGAAGAACATGCCCACGATTGCCATGAGCGCCGCCGCCGACATTGCCGGCACACTTTTGAGCCTGCTCATAACCAGGATGATAATGGGGGCCACCAGGCCTATGCTGATTTCAAACAGCTTGAAGTTGCTTGAAAGCGGGCCGGTGAGCAGTGCGTCTGCTGCAAGACGTCCTTCATAGGTGCCGCCTACATAGAAGGATACCATTCTCCAGAATGTTCCTACGCTTACCAGTATAAGCATGAGCAGAAGGATCTTGCCCGCGGTCTGGATGCCCTCAAACTCTGCAGTTTCAAAATCTCTTTTCCTGATGGCTACAGCAGCATGGTTGAAGATTATGGCCATTGCAGCACCTGACAGGAATGCGCAGGAGAGAAAGTAAACCGGCAGCATGCCGCCATACCAGAATGGTCTGCTGGGCAGGGTTGCGAAAACGCCCCCGAGGCATGTGTTGGCGGCAACCTCGGCAAGTGCGCCGCCTACGCCCAGGAGTACGGCCAATTTGAACTGCCTGGTGAGGATAAGCCAGAACTCGACCAGCATGAAGCCCACGGCGAGTCCGTAGAGCGTGCCCATCCACCAGATGTTGGACGTCAGATTGGGGGAAATCACATTGTAAAGGAGCATGCGGTGGGGGTTTTCAATCTCAAAACCGATAACCGCAAATGCGCTCAGGATAGTAATGATAGAGCCCCACACAAGCCTGTTGCCAAGAGGGGCAAGCCTGTTGCCTCCAAATACGTGGCTTATTGCCGCCAGCAGGCAGAGGCCCGTGGAGGTAATGGCGAAGAAGGCATAGGTGGAAATCAGTATGCCCCAGGGCATTTCCCTGGTGTTGTTGTACACATGCTCATGACCTGCGATGAAGGCATAGCATCCGGTCATGACTCCTGTTACGAGCAGCAGGCCGAACAGTGCGGTCAGCAGGTTTATGCCAGGACGGGCCACTTCCGGTTCTGCTGTCGCTGCCAGTGAAAAGTTGATGTTCATAGCTCTTCCTCCTTAATCTTTGGTTTTTGATATGATTATTTAAGGTTAATAGACTTGTAAGCCTTGGGCCGCCTGCCTTGGGGCGGTGCCTTTTTACGGAGCTTGCTGAAATTCCTTGCAATATTTTATGGTCGATTTCCCGCCACCCGCCTGGAAGCTTCCGGTAAGGATGTGCATGTTGCCATCGGCCGGGAGTGGAAATATAATGCGCCCTGATCCTGATTAAACGGTCTCGGGTTCCCGCATCCTGCTTCTGTATTTTTCGGAGCCGAGAGAAAACAGTGCCGGTATCACCGCCACTGCCGAGAAAGGCCCCATGACAATGAAAAGCGCCAGTGATGATGCAAACCAGAAGATTTCACCGGTTTTTTTCAGGGTCGCGGCCAGTTCCTTGATAAAGCCGTTGTTTTCCTTTGGTGTATTGCCGGAGGTGGTAATCAGGTTTGTAAGTATGCTCATGGTGCCCTCCTTTTTGAACCCGCCGGTTGGGCCGGGTAGTTTTTTGCTGTTCGACTTTTAATAACGCAAGGAAAGTGCCAACACCGCGTTGCAAGGCCTGCCTAAAGGTGTTATCTTGTATAAGTCCTTTACATAACAGTATAAAAATTATTTGCAGGTTATTACTTGCAGGGTTTACGAGAAGCGCGAATAGACATAATAAAGGAAATTAGGGCTCATGACGTGTCATGGTGGACGCCGTATGGGCTTATTTTGCGTCTTTTGGGGCAAGTTTTTACAGGTTTGGCTAACTATTTGATTTTAAATGGATAATTTTGAGTCTATGTCCATATCGAGATGCTTTCGCAGATAAATCATTCGGCTGGTTTGCAATTATTCAAAATCCAATCATGAAGTTTGGTTGGTGTTTTGTGCTTAACTAACTGTTATTTATGTTTAAAATAATCAGAGGTATTGGTTGTGGGCGCATAATGCGTCCATTTTGGGTACTTCGGCAGTGGGCATGGCGTATCAGTCTGGAAAACTGGTCCTGAGCGGCCGGACCCTGCCGGCCTTTTTCTCTGTCTGCCGGGGCTCGGGCCGCAGTTTGGCCGCTTTGGAAATCTGTGCAGTTTGTTGTTCGGTTGCGGCTTCAGTCTGGTTGGGATTTTCGCCCCGCCTTTCAAACTTGTAAATTAAGATGTTAAGATGTGCTGTAAATGTTCTGCTCCATTGGCCTCCTTCGTGATTGTGTGCCCTTGTTTCTTTTCTCATGGTTGCCCTGTTTGTC